>DAORXQ010000059.1 GCA_035371905.1 bacterium
GCAACTAAACAATCAAAAAATTTACAATCCTTTATTAATTGTGCAAATCTATCTTTAAGTGTTTTACCTGGTTCGTTTACTATAAATGTTAAATCTAATGGTTCTCTATCTTTTCCAAATCCGTACATTTCTCATTTGATTATACTATATTTTTATCTTTAAGTAAAAATGGATACGAGGTCGGACCTCATTACTGAAACAATGACTTTTTCTCCTTTTTTTATTTTCTGTCCCTTTTTTAAATAAAGCAATCCATTTGTATTAACTATTGAAGTAAAGACACCTGATTTTTGCTTTTTAAACGGAATAACTATATTTTCATCATTTTCAACTTTCACAATTATCCTTAAAAATTCATCTCTATCACCTTTATTTTCAACATCACTTGCTAAAATTCCTACAACTTTAAATCTATCAAAGTTCTTTTTTCCTTGCATTTTTAAAATTGCTGGTCTTACAAGATTTTCAAAGTTTATATATGTTGAAACTGGATATCCTGGAAGACCAAAAATTAATGTTTTTCCTTTTTTACCAAAAAATGTTGGTTTACCAGGTTTTACTGCAACTTTCCAGAATTTCATTTCAATACCAATTTCCTTAAAAACATCAACAACAAAATCATACTTACCCTCGCTTACTCCACCTGATAAAATCAAAATATCCTTTTCTAACCCCTTTTCAATATATCTTTTCAATGACCTTTTATTATCCTTTGCTATCCCAAGAATTTCAGGAATTCCACCATATTTTAAAACAAGTCCATAAATAGAATAAGAATTACAGTCATATATTTCTCCCTCTCTCAATTTTTCCCCTATTTTCTTTACCTCATCACCAGTTGCAATTATTCCAACTTCTGGCTTTTTATAAACCAAAACTTTCTTTATTCCACAATATGCAATAATAGCCATATATCCACTATCTATAAAAGTCCCCTTCTTTATCAATAAATCTCCCTTTTTAAAATCTTCTCCTTTCTCAGCAATATTTTCACCCTTTTTAATTTCTTTTAAAATTTTTATCTTCCTTTTCCCTTCCTCAACAAACTCTTCTGTATCCTCAAATTTAATAACAGTATCAAAACCTTCTGGAATTTTAGCACCTGTCATTATTAAAACACATTTTCCCTTCTCATATTCAACAATTTTCTCTTCTCCTGCTTTAATCTCATCCTTAATCTCAAATATTTTTGTATTACTCAAATCATCAAATTTTATTGCATAACCATCCATTGCACTTCTTTTAAATGGTGGCATATCAAAAGGAGAAAAAATATCTTCTGCAATAAATCTTCCAAGTGATTTTAAAATATCAACTTTTTCAACACCACAAATTTTTGTTTCTTTTAAAACTATTTCAATTGCTTTTTCAAAACTTATTAAATTTTCCATGTTTTAAAATAAGAATATCATTTTTTGTATTTAAATTAAAAAAACTTTCCTGCCAACCAAACTTTTCAATTATATCCTGGCTTATGTACTCAACCTTTGCCCTATTTAAAATTTCCCTTACTCTGTATTCCCCTCTTTTTATCATCTCTTCCATTACTTTTAAAACATTCTTACTATAAATCGCAAAAAGAACTTCATATCTATTTTTATAAACAGGAACTAAAACATCATAATTTTTCTTTATTCCCATCATATATCTAACAAAATCAACATTTATAAAAGGCATATCACAGGCAAAAACAAAATTATATAAAGAACTTGAGATTGAAAGACCAGTATAAATCCCTCCAAGTGGTCCACATCCAAACCCATCTTTTATTACATCAATCTTTTCATCCTTATAATTTTCAAATTTTTCAGGATTTAAAGATACAATATAAATTTTATCAAAAACAGGTTTTATCCTTTCAATAATAATCTCAATCAATTTTTTACTATTGATTTCAATTAATGCCTTATCTAAACCAGTCCTTTTACTTTTTTCTCCTTTTGCAAGAATTATTGAGTTCATATAAAATAAATTACCATAAAGGCATCATAATGAAAAATCTAATCGCTATTTTTTCTGGTTTAATCATAGGACTAATGGCAGGACTTATTGGTGTTGGTGGAGGAGCAGCAACAGTAAGAATGCTTACTGACGAGGTGGGACCTTGCAAATGTGGCAGGAACAGATTTTGAATTCAGGGATTTTTGAGTATGGGTCAAGTTCTGTATGGGTTAATATATTTGCATAAAAATGGAATGGAATAAAAATAACACCTTTTTGGATTTTTCTACTCAATTTTGCTTTCAATTTGATAGAACCTCTTCTTGATTTAATTTCTGCAAAATCTCCTTCTTTAATTCCAAGTTTTTCTGCATCCTCACAATTCATAACAAAAAATTCATCTCCAGTTATCTCCTTTATTCCCTTAACTTTTCCAGTCATTGTCCTTGAATGATATTCTGTTAAAATCCTTCCTGTTGTTAAAATAAATGGATAATCTTCATCAGGCAATTCATATGGTTCTTTATATTCAACAATCTTTAAAATGCCTTTTCCTCTTTTAAATTTACCTATATGCAATGTTTCTGTTCCTTTATCTTCCTCTGATAGACATGGCCACTGAATCCTATCCCCATTTTTTACCCTTTTGGGTGTTATCCCTTTATAAACTTCAACAGTTTTATTTATTTCCCTTAAAATATCCCAGACATCGTTATAATTCCAGTTATAACCAAATCTCTTTGCAATCTCATTTATTATCCACCAGTCAGGTTTTCCATTATTGTTTTCAATGCATTTTGAAATTTTCTGAACCCTCCTTTCTGTATTTGTAAATGTCCCTTCTTTCTCAAATGAAGAAAGTGCTGGAAAAACAACATCTGCAAATTCACAAACTTCAGTAGAAAAGATATCTTGGACAATTAAAAAATCAATCTTTTCAAGTGCTTTCTTTATATGTAAAATATCAGGGTCAGAAATTAAAGGCATTTCTCCCATTATATACAAACATTTAATATTTCCTTTTAAAACATTTTCAAACATTTCAACAAGAGTAAAACCAATCTTATCAGGAAGTCCTTTCTCATTCCATAGATTTTCAAATTTCTCAATTGTATTTTTATCGTCAACCCTACTATATCCGGGATAAAACTCAGGCAAACAGCCCATATCACAGGCACCTTGAACATTATTCTGTCCCCTTAATGGAGAAAGTCCTGCACCTTTTTTTCCAATCTGACCTGTAAGAAGAGCAAGGTTTGAAAGAGTAAATACATTTTCTGTTCCTGTTATATGCTGTGTTATCCCCATAGACCATAAAATTACAGAACTTTTTGATTTTGAATATAAATAAGCAACTTTCCTTAAATCCTCTATTTTTACATTTGCAATTTTCTCAACAAGTGATAAATCAAATTTCTCAATAAATTTTTTATATTCTTCAAAATTCTCAACTCTTTCTTTTATAAATTCCTCATTGTAAAGTTTCTCATCAACAATTATTTTTGCAAGTCCATTAAAAACAATTACATCTGTTCCATATCTCGGCTGTAAATATATATCAGCAATTTTTGAAATCTCTATTTCTCTTGGGTCAATAACAATAATTTTTGCTCCTTTCTCTTTTGCTTTTCTTATTCTATAAGATGTTACTGGTTGTGTTTCTGTTATATTTGTTCCTGTTATAATTATGCAATCAGAATAATTTTCAATCTCATCAAGTGAATTACTCATTGCAGCAGAACCTATTGTTTGAGAAAGTCCTACAACTGTTGAGGAATGACAGAGCCGTGCACAATGGTCAACATTATTTGATTTTAAAACACACCTAAAAAATTTCTGAAATATATAATTTTCTTCATTTGTGCATTTTGCAGATGAAAGTCCAGCAATTGAAAAAGGTCCAAAATTATCTCTAAAATATTTTAATTTTTCATAAACAAAATCAATTGCTTCTTCCCAACTTACTTCCTTAAATTTACCATCTTCTTTTATAAGTGGCTTTTTTAATCTTTCCTCATCCTTTACATATTCAAATCCAAACTTTCCTTTAATGCATAAAAATCCTTTATTTACAGGACTATCTTCATCTCCTTTTACTTTCACAATCTCATTATTTTTTACATAAGCAACAATTCCGCAGCCAACTCCACAATATGGACATATAGCTTTTATCTTTTCATATTCCCAGTTCCTTCCTTTTCCTTCAGCACTTATTTCCCTTAAAGAACCAACAGGACATACTTCAATACAATTACCACAGAATAGACATTCTGTATCTTTCAATATTTCATCAAATCCACTTATTATTTCAGTTATAAACCCTCTATTTTTATAATCAATTGCATTTGCACCAACTATTTCTTCACATACCTTAACACATCTACCACATAATATACATTTCTCATAATCCCTAACAATAAAAGGAAATCCATTTTTTTCTTTTCTTTCTGCCTTTTCTCCAGAATATTCAATCTTTTTTATTCCATACTGGTAAGCATATTTTTCAAGCAAACAATCTCCACTTTTTTCACATGTCATACAATCAAGAGGATGGTCTGAAATTATAAGTTGTAAAGTTAATCTTCTGTAGTTTATCAGTTTTTCTGTATTTGTATAAACTTTCATTCCATCATAAACAGGATAGCAACATGAAGCAACTGGCCTTTTTTCTCCAACAACTTCAACAAGACATAATCTACATGCTCCATTTGGAATAAGTTCTGGATGATTGCATAAATTTGGTATTTCAATTCCATTTTCTTTTGCAGTTTGTAAAATTGTTTTCCCTATTTCAGTAAATATTTCTTTTCCATCTATTTCAATTTTGATTTTTTTATTTTCCATTTCTAATCCTTCTCAACAGCACCAAATTTACAAATATTAAAACATATTCCACATTTAATACATTTTTCAACATTTATTTTATGTGGCTTCTTTTTCTCTCCTTCAATCGCATTAACTGGACAATTTTTTGCACATAAAGTACAACCAGTACATTTTTCAGGATTTATATAATATTTTATTAAATTCACACAAACACCTGAAGAACATTTTTTTTCCTTTATATGAGAAATATATTCATCTTTGAAATATTTAATTGTTGTCAAAACAGGATTTGGTGCTGTTTGTCCAAGACCACATAAACTTGTTTCCTTAATATAATTTCCAAGTTCTTCAAGTTTTTCAATGTCTTCTATGTTTGCTTTTCCTTCTGTTATTTTTTCAATTATCTCAAGCATCCTTTTTGTCCCAATTCTACATGGTACGCATTTTCCACATGACTCTTTCTGAACAAAATCAAGGAAATATCTTGCAAGTTCAACAATGCATACCTTATCATCAATTACAATCATTCCGCCTGAACCCATAATTGAACCAAGATTTGCAAGTGTTTCATAATCAACAGGTGTATTGAAAAGTTCAACAGGAATACATCCTCCTGATGGTCCACCTGTTTGAACTCCTTTTATCTTCCTTCCTTCAGGCACACCACCACCAATTTCATAAATAATTTTCCATAATGGTGTTCCAAGAGGTATTTCAACAAGTCCAGTATTTTTTATCTTTCCAGCAAGTGAAAATATTTTTGTTCCACCACTTTTTTCTGTTCCAATCTTTGAAAAATTTTCTCCTCTTTCTTCAATTATTATTGGAATATTTGCAAATGTCTCAACATTATTTATACATGTTGGTTTTCCAAAAAGTCCTTTTTCTGCTGGAAATGGTGGTCTTGGTCTTGGCATTCCCCTTTTCCCTTCAATTGAAGCAATAAGTGCGGTTTCCTCTCCACATACAAAAGCACCTGCTCCTTTTTTAAGTTCAATATCAAAAGAAAAATCTGTCCCAAGAATGTTTTTGCCAAGAATTCCGTATTCGTAACAGATTCTCAATGCTTTCTCAATATGTTCAATAGCAATAGGATATTCTGCCCTCACATAAAAATAACCCTTTTTACAACCAGTTGTATAAGCACCTATAAGCATCCCTTCAATAACTTGAAATGGAACTCCTTCAAGCAAAGTCCTATCCATAAAAGCACCAGGGTCTCCCTCATCTCCATTACATATTAAATATTTCTCATCATCTTGTTTATTTTTCACAATCTCCCATTTCAGATATGTTGGAAAACCAGCACCACCTCTTCCCCTTAACTTTGATTTTTTTAATTCTTCAATAACTTTTTCTGGAGTATATTCATTCAGGACTTTTAAAAATGAAGAAAAACCGCCATTTTTTATATATTCATCAATATCAAGTGGGTCAATCTCACCACATAATTTCAAAACTTTAAATGTCTGATTTTTTAAAAATTTCTCATCCTTAATAACCAGTTCTTCAACTACCTCTTTTTTTTCTGCCTTTTTTATAATACTTTCAACATCTTTTAAAGAGACTTTTTCATATAAAAATGATTTCCCATCAAAACTTACAGAAACAACAGGACCTCCTGAACAGAATTTTTGACAACCAGTTGGAATTAATTTTAATTTTTTTGATTCTTTTATTTTCTCTTTAAAATTTTCATAAATATCAAGTCCACCAGCAGCCCTACAACCAGTTATACATACCTTTATCTTTACTCTTTCATCTTTTTCTTTTTTCAATTTTTCACAATAATTTTTAAAATCAGAAAAATTTTTAAATTTCATTTTAATTTTTCAAGTATTTTTTTAAATTTATTCTCATCCATATTTCCATAATAACTTGAATTTATCATACAAACAGGAGCAAGAAAACAACTTCCAAGACATGCAACAACCTGTAAAGTAAATTTTTTATCCTCTGTTGTCTTCCCATTTTCAAGTTTAAATTCCCTTTTAAGCATTTCAATAATTTTACTACCTCCTTTTACATGACATGCTGTCCCATCACATACTCTTATCAAGTACTTTCCTCTTTCCTCTGTTGAAAATTGGGAATAGAATGTTAGAATTCCAAAAATTTTACTTCTTGGTATTTCAATTTCCTCACATATTTTTTTCAATGTTTCAATAGGTACATAATTATACTTTTCCTGAAGATATTGCAATATTTCAAGATTTGAGAAATTTTTATTTTCAATTTCTTCAATAATCTCTTTTATTTCATTCATGTGGAAAATCCCTTACCATTTCAATTAGATGAACTAAAAAATCCTTCAAAACTTCAAAACATTCCTTAACACCATTTAAACTTCCTGGTAAATTTATTATAACAGTTTCTCCCTTTATTCCACAAACTCCCCTTGAAATTACAGAAAATTTTGATTTTTCATATGTCTTTATCCTTAAAATTTCAGAAACACCAGGAATTTCTTTTTCAATAACTTCTTTTGTTGCTTCAGGTGTTATATCTCTTTTTGTTATTCCAGTGCCTCCTGTTGTTAAAATCAAATCACAAACTTCAGAAAATTCATTCAACTTATTTTTTATCATCTCTTTTTCATCTGCTACTATATCATATTTTAAAACATCCCATCCAAGTTCTTTACAAATTTCTTTTAAGTATTTACCACTTTTATCCTCTCTTTCTCCTTTAAAACATCCATCACTTATCGTTAAAATACCTATATATATTCTCGGTATAACCTCAATAATATCTCCTTTTTTTATCTCCCCTCCTTTAATTACTTTTCCAAATACTCCTTCTTTCGGCATCAAACATTTCCCAACTTTTTTATAAATTTCACACCAATTATGGCATTTTTTCCCTATTTCAGAAATCTCAATGACAACATCATTAATTTTAAGTTTATCTCCAATTTTAAGTTTCCTTAAATCAATCTTTCCAGTTGTTATATTCTCTGCAAAAACTCCAGGACTTAAACCAGTTTCCTTTTTCAAACAGAAAAATTCCTCATTCATCCTTTCCCATGATAATAAACTTACCTGCCTATTTATTCCTATTTCTGCATGACAATCACCTTTAACTCCATAATTCTCTATAAGTTCAATCTTTTCAACAGGTCTTTTGCCTTCTCCCTTTTTTTCACCAATATTTACAGAATAAACAATGCCTTTCATTTTTGTTTTGAGAGTAATTTTATATCTGTTATTTTCATTTCTTTTTTAAAGCCCTTACACATATCATATATTGTCAGAAGTGAAACACAAACACCATAAAGTGCTTCCATTTCAAATCCAGTCCTATCAATACCTTCAACTTCACATATAACCCTTATTTTATCATTTTCTATCTCAAAATTTATCTTTGCTTTTGTTATTTTTACTGGATGGCAATGTGGAATTGTATAAGGAGTATTTTTTATTGCAAAAAGTCCAGCACTTTCAGCAAAATCAAAGACATTACCTTTTGGGACTTTATTATTTTTTATTTTATCTATAACTTCTGGAGCAACAATAATAAATCCTTCTGCAACTGCTTTCCTTTTTGTAATTTTTTTATCTCCAACATCTATCATTTTATCCTTTCTTTATGTGTATAAATATTAAATCTTTTCCCTCTTGCAAAACCAATTATTGTAATACCAAATTCTTCACCAATTCTTATTGCATAATCAGTTGGTGCACCTTTTGATAAAATAACTGGAATCTTCATTTTTACTAATTTAAAAATAATTTCTGAAGTAATTCTTCCAGATGTTAAAAGTATTTTATCATTTAAGGATATATTTTTTAAAATTGCCTCACCAATAACTTTATCAAAAGCATTGTGTCTACTTATATCTTCTTTAAAAATAATAATTTCTCTATCTTTTGCAATTCCACATACATGAACACAACCTGTCTTTTTATATAATTGGGAAATCCTATTGAAAACTTTTAAAAGATAAAAAATGGCATCACTTTTAAAAAAATTATCAAAATTAACCTTATCCATGATGTTTAAAGTAATATGCCTACTACCACATTCAGAACTTATAAACCAAAAAGGACCCAAAAAATCATTTTTTTTCAATCTCACATTACAAATACATCCTGAAATATCAATATTTTCAATTTCTTTTAAATCTTTCACAATTCCTTGAGTAAATAAGAAACCATATATCAAATAATCTATATTTTCAAAAAGACAACTTAAAACAACTACCTCTTTCCCATTTATAAAAATCCTGACATACTTTTCTTCAACAACCTCATCTTCTAATTTATTTTCTCCCAAACCTTCGGTAAATTTAACTATTTCAACTTTTTTTATCATTATCCACCAACTATATTCATATATGGCAGTTTATAATAACTCCTTTGAATTTCTAAAAATGGATTATAACTAAATTTTCTGTTGAAAATCAAAGAAAAAATAATACCTAAAATTTCATTTTCTTTATTATTAAAATTTTTAAAATTAAAAATCGGTTCTCCATATAAACAGCTGAATAGATTACCTTTACAGTCAATCCTTAACCTATCACAATTTTTACAAAATGGCTCACTTACAGGTGTAACAAATTCAATATAAATTGTTTTGTCTTTGTTTTCATATTTTTTAATTCTCCCATTTTCACAAATAGGGCTCAATTGGATATATTTCTTTAATATTTCTTCAACAAAAAAATAAGGAACAAAATTTTCCTTCCAGAAAGTGTAATTTTTGTAAACAGGCATTAATTCTATAAACTTAAGAATAACTTTATTTTCTTCAGCAAATTTTAAAAAATCATATATCTCATCAAGATTAATTTCTTTCATTAAAACTATATTCAACTTTACTACATCAAAATTTTTTACACTTTCTTTTATACCACAAATTATTTTTTCAAGTCCTTTAACAGATGTAATTCCTTCAAACTTCTCACTCTTTAAAGTATCCAAACTTATATTTACTCTTTTTACGCCTACTTTTTTTAATCTTTCAACATTTTCACAAAGAAAATATCCATTTGTTGTAATAGATACTTCTTTTATTCCATCAATTTTTGAAATTTTATTTATCAAGTAATATATGTTTTTTTTAATAAGTGGTTCTCCTCCAGTAATTTTAATTTTTTTTATCCCAAAATTTGTGAAAAATTTCACAATATCAACGATTTCCTCATACGACAAAATATTTTTTTTGTTTAATTTATAAAATTCTTTAGAACAATAAAGACATCTAAAATTACACTTATCAGTTATTGAAATCCTTAATGTATCTACTTTCCTTCCAAATTTATCCTTCATTACTCTCCTATTATCTTTATCAAAACTCTCTTTTTCCTTTGACCATCAAATTCACCATAAAAAATCTGCTCCCATGGTCCTAAATCAAGTCTTCCATTTGTAATTGCAACAACAACTTCTCTTCCCATAATAGTTCTTTTTAAGTGAGCATCTGCATTTGTCTCTCCAGTTAGATTATGTTTGTACTTTGAAATTGGTTGGTGTGGTGCAAGTTTTTCAAGAAATTCAACAAAATCAGAATGTAGTCCTTTTTCATCATCATTTATAAAAACACTTGCAGTTATATGCATTGCATTAACAAGACAAATCCCCTCTTTTACTCCACTTTTCTTTACTGCTTCCTCAACTTTCTCTGTAATATTTATAAATTCAATTCTATTTTCTGTACAAAACCATAAATATTGGGTAAAAGATTTCATTATTTTATTTTATCATCTCTTCTTTTTTTTTCAATATTTTTTACTAATTCTTACTGCCTACCTTAAAGGTGGGAGAATGTATTCGCCACTATGAGTTGCTCAATTACCTCTTTGCTTAAGACTCCAGACAGTTGTTTGTTCTTCTTTAAAATCTCTTGGGTGAAGTGACTTTATTTTTTTAGAAACTTTAAAGGAACTAATATTAAGCCCTTGAGAGCGGGTAATAAACCGTTCAATGTATCTAAAAGTAACTCTGTACTTTTGACCAATTTCTAAATCAGTAGTTCCTTTTGCTTTTTCATGTAAGATTGTTTTCTCAAGTTCTTTTTTAGTTTTGAAACTTATCTTTTGGTTAGC
>DAORXQ010000060.1 GCA_035371905.1 bacterium
GAATATCAACTCCAAGAATTGCATTAACTGCTGCTGAATATCTTGCTTTTGAACTCGGTATGCATGTTCTTGTAATTTTAACTGATATGACAAATTATGCAGAAGCATTAAGAGAAATATCAGCAGCAAGAGATGAAATACCCGGAAGAAGAGGTTATCCTTCTTATTTATATACAGACCTTGCAACAATATATGAAAGAGCAGGAAGAATAAAAGGAAAACCAGGTTCAATAACTCAAATTCCAATTTTAACAATGCCACAGGATGATAAAACACATCCAATACCTGATTTAACAGGATATATAACAGAGGGACAGATAATTTTATCAAGAGCATTGCATTTGAAAGGAATTTATCCACCTGTGGATATATTAACTTCATTATCAAGATTGAGAGACAAAGGTATAGGGATTAAAAAAGAAACAGGAGAAAAACTTACAAGGGAAGACCATCCATATCTTGCAAGTCAACTTTTCGCATCATATGCGAGAGGTAAGGAAGCAGAAGAACTTGCAATGGTTCTTGGAGAGGCGGCTTTAACAGAATCAGATATTGCCCATTTAAATTTTGCAAGAAAATTTGAAGAGGAATTCATAAATCAGGGATTGAATGAAAACAGAAGTATTGAGGAAACATTAAATCTTGGATGGAAATTAATTAAAATGTTGCCAAAAATAGATATTAAGAGAATCCCTCCTTTCATAATGGAAAAATTCTGGAAGGATTAAAATGAAAATAAAGGTAAATCCAACAAGAATGGAATTATTGAAATTAAAGAAAAGAATTGCTATTGCAAAGAGAGGACATAAACTTCTGAAAGACAAAGAAGAACAACTTTTAATTGAATTCAGAAAACTGATTTCTATTGTTAAAAAAGAAAGAAAATTGATTGAAAATGAATTTATTAATTTTTGTGAAAAGGTATTAATTTTAAGAGGTTCAATTGATGAAAAAAGATGGAATTCGCTTTTAAAAATACCATTTATTGAAATCAAATACAGTTTAAATAGAAAAAGGATATTTAATATTCCTGTAAATGAAATTGAAACATATATTTCTGGAGAATTTGTTTTTAATTATTTTCTCTCTCCCTATGAAAATTTTATGATTAAAGAAGGGATGAGGATTTTAAAAAAACTATTTATTTTATATGGACTTGAAAATAAATTGATAAGTTTTGCGGAAGAAATTGAAAGAACCAGAAGAAGAGTTAATGCCCTTGAATATGTTTTAATTCCAAATATAGAAGAGGCAATAAGGTATATTCAGATAAAACTTGATGAATATGAAAGAACCTCTCTTACAACCCTAAAACATCTAAAACTTATAGAGGGATAAATTTCTAAACAGCTTTTTATAAAACTTATTGTTCTTTATTTTTATCGTCCTCTACTTTATATTCTGCATCAACAACTTTTTCATTTTCTTGTTTTCCTTCCTGACCTGACTGAGGACCCTGACTCTGTGCGCTACCATAAGATTGCTGTGCTTGTTGGTATAAAATCTGAGCAAGTTTATGGGATGCTGTCTCAAGTTCTTCTATTCCTTTTCTTATCTGGTCTGCTGTTTTTGTTTCTGAATCAATTATTTTTCTTAAATTGTTTATTTTTTCCTCTATCTCTTTTCTTTCACTCTCACTCAATTTATTTCCATGTTCTTTCAATGTCTTGTTAACTGTATAAATTAAAGAATCTGCCTGATTTGAAAGTTCTGCTATTTCTCTTAATTTTTTATCTTCTTCTGCAAATCTTTCTGCTTCTTTAACCATTTTTTCAATTTCTTCCTGAGATAATTTCTTTGAACCGGTTATTCTTATAGATTGTTCTTTTCCAGTTCCAAGGTCTTTTGCAGAAACATGTAAAATTCCATTAGCATCAATATCAAAAGTAACCTCAATTTGAGGAATACCTCTCGGAGCAGGTGGAATACCATCAAGATGAAATCTACCAAGAGAAAGATTATCCTTTGCCATAGGTCTTTCACCTTGAAGAACATGTACTTCAACAGATGTCTGATTATCAGTGGCAGTTGTAAATATCTGACTTCTTTTTACAGGAATAGTTGTATTTCTTTCAATTATTTTAGTAAAGACACCACCAAGTGTTTCAACTCCAAGAGAAAGAGGTGTAACATCAAGAAGTAAAATATCCTTATCTTTCATCTCACCGGCAAGAATTGCACCCTGAATTGCTGCTCCAATAGAAACACATTCCATAGGGTCAACTCCTCTTTCTGGCTGAATTCCGATATAATCCTGAATAAATTTCTGAACTATTGGCATTCTTGTAGGACCTCCTACAAGAATCACTTTATTTATTTCTGACCTTTTAAGTTTCGCATCTTCAATTGCTCTATCCACTGGACCTTTGCATCTATCTATAATTGGAGAAATGAGTTCTTCAAGTTTTGCTCTATTTATTTTCATTATTAAATGTTTTGGTCCTGTCTGGTCAGCTGTGATAAAAGGTAAATTTATTTCTGTTTCAACAACCGAAGATAATTCTATTTTTGCTTTTTCTGCTGCTTCCTTTAATCGCATCATAGCCATTTTATCATTCCTCAAATCTATACCTGTTTCTCTTTTAAACTGTTCTACAATATATTCAATTAATGCATTATCCATATCTGTACCACCAAGTTGTGTATCTCCACTTGTTGATAGAACTTTAAAAACCCCACCCATCATCTCCATTATAGTAACATCAAGAGTTCCTGCACCAAAGTCAAAAACAAGTATCTTCAATTCTTCTTTAAGTTTATCAAGTCCATATGCTAGTGAAGCAGCGGTTGGCTCATTAATTAACCTTACAACTTCAAGACCAGCAATAGTTCCTGCGTCTTTTGTTGCCTGTCTCTGGTTATCATTAAAATACGCAGGAACAGTTATCACTGCTTTTTTAATAGGATAACCAAGAAAATTCTCAGCATCTTTTTTAATTTTCTGTAATATAAAAGCAGAAATCTGTTCAGGAGTATATGTTTTTCCATATATGTGATATTTAAAATCTGTTCCCATTTTCCTTTTTGCTGCAAAAACAGTTCCTTCAGGATTAACTGCTGCCTGTCTTCTTGCTGGTTCACCAACAAGAACCTGTCCATCCTTTGTAAATGCAACATAAGAAGGAAATGCCTTACCACCAACAATAGTAGTACCCTCTGCACTTGGGATTATAACAGGTTTATCTCCTTCCATAATTGCTGCAGATGAATTACTTGTTCCAAGGTCAATTCCTATAATTTTTTCTGCCATTTTTATTCCTCCTTTTTTTTTAATTTAGATGAGTTATAAATTAAAGAAGTTTCATTAAAATGAATAATATTAAAATCTTAAATGGGCGGTGCAGGACTTGAACCTGCGGCCCCTACCTTGTAAGGGTAGTGCTCTAACCACTGAGCTAACCGCCCTAATAGATTTATTTTACAATTTTTATAATTTTATGTAAAATACTTTTATTGATGTTTGTGAATCTATATTGACAAAAAGAAAAAATATGATTAAATAAAACAAATTAAAACAAAAAGGAGGAAAAAATGGCAAATGATTTATTAAATGGGATTAAGGAAAGTGTAATTAAAGGTGATATGAAAAAAACAGAAGAATTAGTTGATAAAGCAATTAAGGAAAGTTTGCCTGTTGAAAAAATATTAAATGAGGGTTTGATTGCTGGAATGATGGTGGTTGGAGAAAAGTTTAAAAATAATGAATATTATGTCCCTGAAGTTTTAATAGCAGCAAGAGCAATGAATAAAGGAATGAGTTTACTTGAACCATTAATTGTACAGGCAGGAATAAAACCAATTGCCAAACTTGCAATTGGAACAGTTAAAGGTGATTTACATGATATAGGAAAGAATTTGGTTGTTATGATGTGGAAAGGTGCTGGCTTTGAAGTTCTTGACCTTGGTATAGATGTTCCACCAGAAAAATTTGTTGAAGCAGCAAAAAGCGGAGTACAGGTTATTGGAATGAGTGCACTCTTAACAACAACAATGGTTCAAATGAAGGAAACAATTGAAGTTTTGAAAAAGGAAGGTGTAAGAGATAATGTAAAAATAATTATTGGTGGAGCACCTGTAACTCAGGAATTTGCAAATGAAATTGGTGCTGACGGCTATGCACCTGATGCTGCAAGTGCAGTAGATAAAGTTAAGGAACTTATTAATTTATAATGTGAATAAATTTTATTATTTAGTATTCTCTTATTTTGCAGGAAGTATTCCATTTGGATATCTGTTATGTAAATTATTCAAAGGGATAGATATTCGCAAATTTGGAAGCGGAAATATTGGTGCTACTAATGTTTATAGAGTTTGCGGTTGGAAACTGGGAATTCCTGCCTTAATTCTTGATATTTTAAAAGGATTTATTCCAGTTTATACAGGTAAAATTCTTATGTTTTCAAGTCCTTTTATCCTTGCAAGTGGTATTCTTTCAATATTAGGACATTCTTTTTCTATTTTTTTAAAAGGGAAAGGTGGAAAAGGTGTCTCAACAAGTTTTGGTGTTGTTATAGGACTATTACCTCTTCCTGCTTTAATCTCATTTTTTGTCTGGATAATCGTAGTTCTTTCTACAAAATATGTTTCTCTTGGTTCAATTACAGGAGCACTTTCTTTGACAATTTTTACTTTTATATTTAACAAAAATAGTTTCCTTTTTTATGTGAGTATTTTTATCTTTATCTTTATAGTTTATACACACAAGGAAAATATTAAACGACTTTTAAATAAAAAAGAAAACAGGATTGTTTTTCCATGGGAAAGAAAATAGGAATACTTGGAAGTGGTGGCTGGGGAATTTCACTTGCTCTTCTTCTTAATAAACTAAAAAATAAAGTTTTTCTCTGGGAACCATTAAAAGAAAATTATGAAATTTTAATTAAAAAAAGAGAGAATATTAACTATTTCAAAGGCATAAGAATTCCAAAAATAATAGAAATATCAAATTCATTAGAAGAAACTGTTTTAAATTCTGAAATTTTAATTATAGTTGTAAGGTCATCTTTTTTCAGGGATACAATAAAAAAACTAAAATTATATTATCAAAATCAACCTATATTAATTGGGACAAAAGGACTGGAATTAAACACAGGGAAAAGAATGTCAGAAATCTTGAAAGAGTTTATTAAAAATGATAGTTATGCAGTACTTTCGGGTCCCACAATAGCAAAAGAAGTAGTAAAAGGTTATCCCACTGCTGCTGTTGTTGCTTCTAATAATAAAAATATTTCGGAATTTTTTCAGCGGATAATAAGTTGTGAAAACTTCAGAATTTATTCAAGTAAGGATATAATAGGAGTTGAAGTTGGAGGAGCATTTAAAAATATTATTGCTATAGGAGCAGGAATAATTGATGGTCTTAAACTCGGAATTAACACAAAATCATCTTATCTTACAAGAGGTTTAAATGAAATGATAAAAATTGGTACTTTTCTTGGAGGGGAAGAAAAAACATTTAGAGGACTTTCAGGTATGGGTGATTTGATAACCACTTCATTTTCAAAATATAGTAGAAACAGGTCATTTGGAGAAGGGATTGTAAAGATAGGAAAAGAAAAATACTTAAAAAATGCAAAAATGGTAATTGAAGGAATCCCAACTACAAGAGCATTTTATAAATTGAGCAAAAAACTTGATATTGAACTTCCAATTACAGAAGCAATTTACAGGATTATTTATAAAAACAGTGATGTAAGAAAAGAAATAAAAAAACTTATGCTAAGGGAACTTAAAAAAGAATGAAAGGTAAATTTTATTACATAAAGGATGTATCAAAATTACTGGATATTCCCTCTCATATATTGAGATACTGGGAAAAGGAATTAAACTTTAAAATAATGAGGGACAAAAAAGGCAATAGAATTTATACAGAAAATGATATTGAAATGTTGAAAAATGTGAAGTTAATGATTTATAGAGATGGTTTTAAGATTAGAGGAGTAAAGAAAAAACTGAAAGAGAAAAAATTGGAAAATAAAAAAGAATATGTTAAATTATTAAATAAAATCTTAAAAAAAATAAAGGAAATAAAAAAATGTTTACAATAGGAGTACTTGCTTCTGGAAAAGGGACAAATCTTCAGGCAATAATTGATTATATAAAAGAGGAAAATTTACAGATAAAAATCGGGGTTGTGATAAGTGACAATCCCCAGGCATATGCACTTGAAATAGCCAAAAAAGATGGAATAAAAAGCATCTGTATACCCTGTACCAAATATAAAACAATACTTGATAAAGAAACTGAAATTAAATATGTTGAAGTATTAAAAGAAAACAACGTAGACCTTGTCTGTCTTGCTGGATTTATGCGAGTATTGAAAAGTACATTTATAAGAAATTTTCCAAACAGAATTATAAATATCCATCCATCTCTTTTACCATCTTTTCCCGGTCTTGAAAGTTGGCGTCAGGCACTTGAATATGGAGTAAAATTTACAGGTTGTACAGTCCATTTTGTTGACGAAGGTATTGATTCAGGACCAATAATACTTCAAGCAGTTGTCCCTATCCTTCCGGAAGACACACCTGAAACACTACATAAAAGAATTCAGGAAAAAGAACACATTATATATCCTCTTGCAATAAGATTAATCGCAGAGGGAAAAGTAAGTATTGTTGGGAGAAAAGTTTATATAAAATGAAAAACGAAGAAATTATTATCAGAAAAAGTAAGTTAAAAGATGTACCATCCATAAGACAGATAGTAAATAAATTCGCAATGGAAGGAAAAATGCTGCCTCTTTCACTAAATCAAATTTATGAAAGAATAAGAGATTTTACTGTACTGGAGAGAAATGGAAAAATTATTGGGTGTGGTGCCTTAAAAATAATATGGAAAGACCTTGCTGAAATAAGGTCTCTTGCAGTAAAACAACAGTTTCAAAAAAAGGGATACGGGAAAAAAATTGTTGAAGTTTTATTAAAAGAAGCAGAAGAACTTGAAATTAAAAGAGTTTTTGTTCTAACCTATAACCCTGAATTTTTCAGCAGGTTTGGATTTGAAAAAATTTCAAAACAGAAACTTCCTCACAAAATATGGGTGGATTGTATAAACTGTCCGAAATTCCCAAGGTGTGATGAAATTCCAATGATGAATATATTAAAAAAATGAAAAAACTCCTTTTTTTAATTTTATTTTTTTCAAGTTTTTGTTTTTCAAAAGTTTTTATAAAAGATGAAATAAAAATAGATGGTTCTGATGAAGTAGTTTTTGTAATCGGAGAAAATCTTATTTTATCAGGTGAATTTAAAAACGAACTTGTTGGAATTGGAAAAAGTATAAAAGGAAATTTTAAAATAAAGGGTGATTTTATTTTTGCTGCTTTAAATCAGGAAATCGCTCCTGATATTGAAAATGACTTTTACTCTGTCGGAAATAAAATAATCTTTAATGGCAGAACAGGAGGAACTTTCACATGTATAGGTAGAAATATAATTTTAGAAAATACAGAGATTGATGGTAATTTAAGGTTAATGGGAAATAGAATTACTTTAAAAAATGTAAAAATTAAACAAAAAAGTTCTATTTATGGAAAAGAAATAAAAATATCCGGAGTTTTTTCTGATATTAATTTACACTGTGAAAAAATTGAAGTTGAAAAGGGAACAGAAATTTACGGTGACTTAATATATTATTCTGATAATTATCCTCCTAAAGAACTTTTTTCCAATGTAAAAGGTAAAATTATATGGAAACCATCCTATGGTGGAAAAGTAAAACAAAAAACAGAAACTTTTAAAAAAATAAAATTTTTATATTCTTTTTTCTCACTACTTTTCCCTTATTTTTTACTTTTATTTTTCACCCCTAATTTACTTAAATCAACAACTTTAACATCTGGAAAAAGTTTTATAAAATCATTTTTTTTAGGTTTATTTTCAATCATAATTTTCAGTTTTTTTATTTTAATTTTTCTTATTACTATTATAGGGGTTCCGACAGGTCTAATACTAATTACATTTTTTGCTTCGGCACTTTATCTATCAAGAGGTTTTATATTCATTTATCTTGGAAGAACCATTTTATATAAATTAAAAGATAACAGAATTATATGGACTCTATCAATTTTTTTAGGAATTTTAATTTTTAATCTTTTATCCCTGAATTCTACTTTGAAAATAATAAGTAATATAATTTCAGCGCCAGTAGGATTTGGTGCTTTATTAATAGATAGAGTAAAATTATTAAAAAAACTTAAAGAAGAAAAAATAATTTAAGGAGGAGGTAAAAAAATGAAGATAGTGATTGCATATTCTGGAGGACTTGATACTTCTGTCGCTATAAGATATTTAAAGGATAAGTATAATGCTGAAATAATTGCTTACACTTCAAACATCGGACAGAAAATAGAATCATCAGAAATACTTGAAGAAAGAGCAAAAAAAGCAGGTGCAAAAAAATTTTATTATGAGGACTTAAGAGAAAAGTTTATTAATGAGTATATAATACCTGCTCTTAAAGCAGGAGCAATCTATCAGGAGAAATATCCACTTGCAACATCTCTATCAAGACCATTAATAGCAGAAGGAGTTATAAGAATTGCAAAAAAAGAAAAAGCAGATGCAGTATCTCATGGATGTACAGGAAAGGGAAATGACCAGGTAAGATTTGAGTTGACTTTTAAATATCTTGCTCCAGATATAAAAGTTATTGCACCATTAAGGGAATGGGAATTTAAATCAAGAGAAGAAGAAATTGAATATGCAAAAGAAAAAGAAATTCCGGTTTCTACTACAAAGAAAAAACCATATAGTATTGATGAAAACTTATGGGGAATATCTATTGAGTGTGGAGTTCTTGAAGACCCTTATACAGAACCACCCGAAGATGCATATCAGATAACAACTTCTCCTGAAAAAGCACCGGGAAAACCGGAATATATTGAAATTGGATTTGAAAAAGGTGTTTTTGTTTCTCTGAATGGGAAAAAATTAAATCAGATAGAGATAATAGAAAAACTGACAAAAATTGGAGCAAAGCATGGAATAGGAAGAATTGATATGATTGAAGATAGACTGGTAGGTATAAAATCAAGAGAAATATATGAAGCACCAGCAGCAGTAATTTTACATACAGCACATAATGAACTTGAAAAACTTGTATTTTCAAGAGATTTATATGAATTTAAAAAACTTGTATCAATAAAATATTCACAGATTATTTATTTTGGTCAGTGGTTTTCTGAATTGAGAAAATGTCTTGATAAATTTGTTGAAGAAAGTCAGAAATATGTAACTGGAAAAGTAAAATTGAAACTTTACAAAGGAAATTGTATTGTAGTTGGCAGAAGTTCACCCTACTCTCTTTATAAAGAAGAACTTGCTACATATACAGAAAAGGATATATTTGACCACAAAGCATCAACAGGTTTTATTGAAATTTTTGGACTAACAAGTAAACTTGAAGGTGAAAGGAATAAATTATGAAAAAAGAGAAAAAGGTTAAAATTGATGAAAAAGAAGTTAATACAAAAAATTTTTTAAAAGCAGTACTTTTTGATTATCCTGACTGGATACCTGTTGGTGTTGGAATTTTACCTGCTGCCTGGTTTAAATATAAAGAGGGACTTGAAAAAATTTTGCTTTCACATCCTGTTATATTTCCAAATTATAAAAAAGGAAGTTTTGAAAATATAAGATTATCTCCTGAATATAAAAAGGGCAAATTTGTAGATATCTGGGGAATAACGTGGGAAAATTTAGAGGAAGGGATCTGTGGTGCACCTGTTGAAGAACTTGCTCCATTAAAAAACTGGAATGATTTTGAAAATTATAAGTTTCCAGACCCTTTAAAATATGATAGATACGGAAATCAGATAAACTGGGAAGAAATCAGGAAAAATCTTGAAAATTTAAAAAAACAGGGAAAAATTGCAGGAGGTGGTTTATTTCATGGTTCTATGTATATGCAACTTTATTATTTAAGAGGATTTGAAAATTTTATGATTGATATAGCAACAGAAGAGCCAAATTTAGAAATATTAATTAATATTGTTTTTGAATATAATATGAAAATTATTGAAAAATGGATAGAAATTGGTGCAGAGATGATTTATTTTGGAGATGACCTTGGTCTTCAAAAGTCATTACCTATAAGTCCAGAAAAATGGAGAAAATATATAAAACCTCCTTATAAAAAAATGTTTGAAAAATGTGTTGAAAATGGTCTTATAATTTATTTACATTCAGATGGATACATTCTTGATATAATTCCTGATTTGATTGAATGTGGACTTGATATGGTCAATCCACAGATAAGACCAAATACATTAAAGGGTATTGAAAAGTATTGTAAGGGGAAAATAGCGGTAAATCTTGACCTTGACAGACAGTTATTTCCATTTGCTACAAAAAATCAAATAGAAGACCATATCAAGGAAGCAATTGATACACTTGCCTTACCTGAAGGAGGACTATCTTTAAGTGTGGAAATAGGACCGGATGTACCCCTTGAAATAATTGAAACAATATGTAGTACCCTGGAAAAATTAAACTGTCATGGATGGTAAAACGGAAATTTATGTAGGAACAAGTGGCTGGCTTTATGAATGGAATGAAGGTAAAAGTTTTGACTGGTATGTTGAAAATTCTAATTTAAATTCAGTTGAACTAAATGCTTCCTTTTACAGATTCCCATTTCCAAATCAGATAAAAGGATGGGCTAACAAATGTAAAGATATAAATTTTTCAGTAAAAGTTCATAGAAAAATAACCCATTTATTGAAATTAAGTCCTGAAAGCAAAGATGTATGGAATGATTTTAAAAATTTATTT
>DAORXQ010000061.1 GCA_035371905.1 bacterium
AAAAACGCCAGAAAAAACACTTGGAATTTTTCAAATTCCAGTGTTTTATACCTGTAGTTGAGCAAGTTTTACGGTTTAAGGTACTTTTAAATTTTAAAACTATATCCTTCTTCAAGCATAATTATAAAATTTTCTGGTGGTATATAATTTGCTATAGAATTTCCAGAACCGAGTATATAACCTGAACCCGCACATTTCTCAAGGATTTTTCTAATATATTTTCTTAAATCATTTTCCTTCAATGTACACAACTTTCCGATATCAACTCCTCCTATTATTCCAATTTTCTCTCCATATTTCTCCTTGAACTTCCAGACAGGTAATATTTCATCTTCAAAAGAATGTTTAGCATCAATCTCAACCTCATTTATTAAGTCATCCATAATTGGTTCAATATTTCCGCAGGAGTGTAAGACATAAATTTTTCCATTTTGATGGGCAAGTTCTGAAAGTTTTTTATGCCATGGAAGAATATATTTTTTGAAAAATTCTGGTGGTAAAAGCATTTGTGTTTTAAATCCCATATCATCTCCTTGAAAAATCCCTATAATTTTTTCTTTTTCAATAAACTTTTTAGTTGCTTTATATATTATTTCTCCAATTTTTTCAGAAGTTTTCTTTACAATTTCTTCATTATCATAAATTAAATAACATAGATTTTCAAAACCAAATAAAAACATTAAGGTCTCAAAAATTCCCTGAGAAATACATAGAAAAATACCCATATTTTCAGGTAAAATTTCGGAGAGATATTCATAAACCCAGATATCTACCTTTTCAGGTTCAGGCCAGGTATAATTTTCAAAATCATTCCAGTTTTTTATAACACCTTCTTTTTCCTCAGCCCATTTTCTTTTGCCTTTTGAGAACAGAGAAGTATCATCTGTTTCTCTTTTCGGTATTTCAAATTTTAGGTTTGAAGTAAATCTGAAATCAGAACTTAATCTTATTGTGTCAAATCCAAGTTTGTAATATAAATTTACAACATTTTGAATTGCTTTTTTCTGTGTTTCATAATCAATGGGTTCAATCCATTTTATTCCAAAATAATCTTCCAATAAAAATTTTAGAATTTCTTTATCAATATGTAGTTCCGCACAATGTATTCTACTTCCCTTAACTTCTCTTAAAAGAACTTTTTTAAAATCATTTAAATCTGGTTCAGGAAATTTTATTTTCATTTGAAACTATTATACAGGATTAAAATAATAAGGTAAAATTAAAAAAATGGAAAAGGAAATAAAAAGATATAGAATAAGACCAAAAACTTACCTGTGTTTAACTCCTGAAGAAGCAATTACAACTGGAATAAGTACAGGAGAACAAATAATTGAGGAATTAATACTTGTTAGAGAATTTACACTTTCTGCTTATATGTATGGAGTTACAAGAAACCTGCCAGAAGAAGAATTAAAAAAAATGAAAGTAGAAGAGAGGGGAGAGAAATTATTTGAAAGCAGGAAAGAAGCTATAAATTATCTAAAAGAAAAAGGAGAAAAATTTTTTTCTCTTTATATAGTTAAAGAAACAAGAATGTTTCCGAGAGAAGAAATAAAATGGGATGAAACAGAAAAATCAATTGAGGATTTTCTGTCCCAGTTAAAAGAATTTGAAAAATAAAACTTAATAAATTCTGAGGTTTCTAAAAAAATTTTTGAAAGTTTTTTGTAAATTTAAAATATTTTCTTAAAACAGGAGAATTAAATGATTGAGAAATATTTTAAATTCAGAGAAAGGGGCACGGATTTAAAAACAGAAATTATCGCAGGAATTACAACTTTTATAACAATGGCATATATAATTTTTGTCCAGCCAGCGGTTTTATCACAAGGAGGAATGGATTTTGGAGCAGTTATGGTAGCAACATGTTTTTCATCCGCAATTGCGACTTTAATTATGGGTTTATATGCAAATTATCCAATTGCTCTTGCTCCTGGTATGGGAGAAAATTTTTATTTTGTTTATACTGTTATTCTTGGAATGGGCATTGCATGGCAAAAGGTTCTTGGAGCAGTTTTTATTTCTGGTATTCTTTTTATAATTCTTTCTCTCTGGAAAGTAAGAGAAAAACTTGTTGAGAATGTCCCTTCTTCTTTACAATGTGGAATAGCAGGTGGAATTGGTTTATTTATTGCATTAATTGGGTTTATACAGAGTGGAATTGTCCAGAAGGGCGGAGTTGTTTTAACAATGGGTAATATTTATCAAAAAGAAGTAATTTTGTCAATAATCGGACTTATAATAATGGGGACTCTTATGGCTTTAAAGGTAAAGGGAAACATTTTAATTGGAATGATTATAACTGCAATAATAGGAATTTGTTCAGGAATAATAAAGTATGAGGGGATAATTGGGAAAATTCCTTCTATTGCTCCAACATTCATGAAACTTGATGTTATTGGTGCTTTAAGAGAAGGGATTTTTACAGTAATTTTCGTTTTTCTTTTTATGGATTTATTTGATACTGTTGGAACAGCAATAGGAGTTGGAGAGGCGGGTGGATTTATAAAAAATGGGAAATTCCCAAAGGTTGAGAGAGTTTTATTATCAGATGCAGTAGGAACTGTTGTTGGTGCAATTTTTGGGACAAGTACAGTGACAAGTTATATTGAAAGTGCAAGTGGAATATCTGTTGGAGGGAGGACTGGTTTTGCTTCTGTAATCACTGCAGTTTTGTTTTTACTCTCTTTATTTTTCTATCCTTTTGTAAAGATGATTGGGACAGGAATTCAAACAGTTGGTGGTATAACCTTATATCCTGTAACAGCACCTGCTTTAATTATTGTTGGAAGTTTAATAATACCAACTATAAGAAAAATAAAATGGGATGACCCAACAGAATCAATTCCTGCCTTTCTTTCCTTTGTTGGAATTCCTTTCACATATAACATAGGAGAAGGAATTGCTTTTGGATTTATATCCTATTTCCTTTTAAAACTTTTCACAGGTAAATACAGAAATTTAAATCCTGTTGTTATTATTGTTGCAGTTGCTTTCATTTTAAGATTTATTCTTTTAAAAAATTAAAATTATTTTACTTCCCATTTTTTAATTAATGAAACTTTTCTAAGTATATTTTCGTCTAAATAAAAAAGGGAGATAAAAAATGACTTGCTGGTTTTTTGATAGAGGTGGGAATTCTCTGAAAGATGCAGTAATAATATATGCTGACAGTTTTGTTGAAAGGATAGGTATTATATTTGATTATTTGAGTTTAAAACATGGAAAGATAGGTTCTGACTGGAGAGTTTTCAGTATTCAACGAATTCGTGATAAAGATAGAAATTACGAAATCTGGAGTATAGAAATTTATAAAGAAAGAAAGATAAAGGAGATTAAGACATATTATTTTGAAATTTCAGGAGTTAAAAATTCAAAAAAAACTGAAACTTTTTTTAAGTTCCTTTCCTGAATAAAAATTGAATCTTTCTACATAAGGTCTTCTTCAACTCTTATAAAAACAGTGGGATTTTTTATTACATCCAGTTTATCTATTTCCTTTATTGCTTTTTTTACATTTTTTTCCTTTGCTTTATGAGTTAGCATTACTATAGGAACCGCTTTTTCTGGATTGTCCTGTTTTTGAATTACAGATAAAATACTTATATCATTATCTCCAAGAATTTTTGCTATTTTTGCAAGAACTCCAGGTTTATCAATTGCTGTAAATCTGAAATAATATTTTGTTTCAATTTCTTCAAATGGTTTTAAAGAGATGATATCTTCTGACACAAAATTTTCTTTAACAAAACCTTCAGAAACAATCTTTTTACTTATATCCACAACGTCACCTATTACAGAACTAGTTGCTGCATTTCCTCCTGCTCCTTCTCCATAAAAAAGTGATTTTCCAATTAAATCACCTTCAACATAAACAGCATTATTAACACCTTCAACTAGAGATAAAAGATGAGTTTTTGGAAGCAGAGCAGGGTGAACTCTTATTTCTATTTGATTTTTTTCTTTTCTACATACTCCAAGCAGTTTAATTCTATACCCAAAATCACTCGCAAATTTTATATCAATTGTTTGTATTTTATCTATTCCTTCAACATAAATTTCTTCAGCAGAAAAAAGTTCTCCATAGGTGATGTATGTAAGTATTAAAATTTTGTGAAGGGTGTCATAACCTTTTATGTCAAGAGTTGGGTCTGCTTCCGCATATCCAAGTTTTTTTGCTTCCTCAATCCCTTTTTCAAAATCAATTCCCTTATGATACATTTCTGAAAGGATATAATTTGTTGTTCCATTAAGTATACCAAGAATTTTTGTTATTTTATTTCCTGTAAAACTTTCTTTTAATGCTTTTATAATTGGTATTGCTCCTGCAACACTTCCTTCAAAACCAATATATACATTTTTTTCTTTCGCTTTTTTAAATAATTCCTTTCCATATTTTGATAATAATGCTTTATTTGCTGTAACAATAGATTTTCCATTTTTAATTGCCTTTGTAACAAATTCGTAAGCATAATCTGTTCCTCCGATTAATTCAACGACTATATCAATATTTTTATTTTCAATTATTTCATCAGGGGATTCAGCAGAGATATCTTTAAATTGATTGAGTTTTCCTTTATCCTTATCAAAAACTTTTAAAATATTTATCTCAATTCCTGTTTTTTCTTTTATAATATTTTTTCTTGAAATTAATTTTTTTATAAAACTTGAACCAACAGTTCCACAACCAATAACTCCAATATTAATAGATTTTTTTTTCATTTTTCAGTAAAGAGAATTTGGAATTGTATTTTTGTATAGTGATTTAGAAGCAAAAAATAATTCATTCTGTATACTCTGAACTTTATTTTCTAATTCTTCTTTTCTAATATTTCTTGTTTCTCTCAACTTTTTTGCTTCTGCATAAAATTTTCTACTTAAAAAATAATTATAGGATGGTTCTATCCCTTTTTTTAATTCATCAAGTGCCTTATCTGCAAGAATAAGTTTAACCTTATATTCATTTTCATAGGTTTTATTAAGAATTTTATTTCTAAGATTTAACACTTCTTTTACTGGTGGTATTTTTTTAACTTCAATTCTAACATAAAAATATTTGTAAATGTCTTCATTTTCTCTTTCAAGTTTTTTGAGTTTTGAAAGATATGTATTAATCTCTATTTTATGAAAAATCTCATTTATTCTATCCGTTGAAAAATTAAATTGCTTTGCCAGGGCAAGTGCTTTTTCAGAAATTTCTTTTACCTTAATATAATCACCTGCTTTAAAGTATTTTTCCATTTCTGTTAAAAGATTTTCAAATTCTTTTTGTTTTTCTTCAAGTAGTTTTCTCTGTTTTTCTTTTTCAAGTTCTTCCTGTCTTCTTTTTTCTTCTTCTACCAGTTTTCTTAATTTTTCAGTTTTGTATTTATTATAATAGAACCAACCACCGCCAAGAATTCCAAATATCAAGAGTACCATTACAATCTTTTTGATTTTTTTCAATAGTTTTTTCATAATTTACCTCCAATAATAATTTTACCTTTCCTGATATAACATTTCAAATAAAATTTTGGCTTATGTTAATTCTTAAATTAAAATACATTTTTTAATTCTTTTTTAAACTGATAAATCAATTCTTCCACTTCATCTATTTTTCCATCTATTATTTTTTGTAAAAAGAAACTACCTATAATTATTCCATCTACATATTCCTTAATCTGTTTTATCTGTTCTTTAGTGGAAATCCCGAAACCAAGAGCAACTGGAATTTCTTTTAAAGATTTTACTTTTTTTATCACATCAATTATTTCCGGATTTAAACTATCTCGTTGTCCTGTAACTCCTGCAACACTTATAAAATATATGAAACCATTTGCCATTCTGGTTATTTTTTTCATTCTTTTTTCAGAAGTAAATGGCGTTAAAAAATAAATTAGATTCATCTCTCTTTTTTTCAAAATTTCTTTAATTTCAAAACTTTCTTCATATGGCAGGTCAGGTATAATTAAACCAGAAACCCCACATTCAACACATCTATCAGCAAATTTTTCAATTCCATATCTGTAAACAGGATTAAAATAAGTCATAAAAAGATAGGGTATATTCATTTCATTTTTAAGTATTTTAGCAAGTTCAAAACATTTATTAGTATTCATTCCATTTTCAAGTGCCTTTGCTGATGTATATTGAATTACAGGTCCATCTGCGATTGGGTCAGAAAAAGGTATTCCTATTTCAATTATATCAGCACCTTTTTCAGCACTTTTTTTAATGATTTCAATTGAATTCTCAAAAGAAGGAAATCCAGCAGTAAAATATAAAATCAGTGCTTTCTCTTTTTTTATCTTCAATTCTTTAAATTTTTTTTCAATCTGTGTCATAAATCACCTTCTATTTTTGCTACTTCCATAACATCTTTATCGCCTCTACCCGAAAGACAGACAACCACTATATCTTTTTCTTTAAATCTGTTTTTATTTTCGATCAGCCAGCCAATTGCATGTGAAGATTCTAAAGCAGGGATTATCCCTTCAAGTTCACTTAAAATATGAAAACCATTTAAAGCAGTTTTATCATCAACAGCATAGTATTCAGCCCTTCCTGTTTCTTTATAAAATGCATGTTCTGGTCCAACTCCAGGATAATCAAGTCCTGCTGAGATTGAATGAGTTGTCTTTATCTGTCCGTAATTGTCCTGCAAAACATAGGAAAAACTACCATGTAATATTCCTTTTTCTCCTTTTAATAGAGTTGCTGAATGTTTATCTGTATTTATTCCTTTTCCTCCCGCTTCAACTCCTATAAATTTTACTTCTTTATTTCTGTAAAAGGGGAAAAACAAACCCAAACTATTGCTTCCTCCACCAACACAGGCGACAAGATAATCGGGTAATTTTTTTTCTTTTTTTAATATCTGTTTTTTTGTTTCTTTACCTATAACTGACTGAAAATCCCTTACAATCATAGGATAAGGATGTGGACCAACTACAGAACCAATTACATAATGAGTTGTTTTAAAATTTGTTATCCAGTCCCTCATCGCTTCATTTATTGCATCTTTCAAGGTTTTACTTCCTGAACTAACAGGAACAACTTTTGTTCCGAGTAATTCCATTCTGAAAACATTTAATTTCTGTCTTTCAACATCTATTTCACCCATATAAACAACGCATCCCATATTTAACAAAGCAGAAGCAGTAGCAGTTGCAACTCCATGCTGACCTGCTCCTGTTTCTGCTATTATCCTTTTCTTTCCCATCATTTTTGCAAGGAGAACCTGACCGAGAGTATTGTTTATTTTATGAGCACCTGTAAATGCTAAATCCTCTCTTTTTAAATAAACTTTAAAACCAAGATATTTACTGAAATTTTCTGCATAATAAAGAGGGGTTGGTCTTCCTGCATATTCTTTTAATAAGTAATTCAGTTTTTCTTTAAATTCTTTTGTCTTTGATATTTTTTTATATGCAGTTTCAAGTTCTTCAAGAGGTCCCATTAATGTTTCCGGAGCAAATCTTCCACCAAAAATTCCAAATTTTCCTTTTCTGTCAGGTAACATTTTTAACCTCTTCTATTAATTTTTTTATTTTTTCAATATCTTTTATCCCTGGAGCAATTTCAACTCCTGAGGCAACATCTATTCCAAAAGGTCTATATTTTTTAATTATATTTTTAACATTTTCAGGTGTTATTCCACCGGCAATAAATATTTTGTTCCATGGTAATTTCCCTTTTTCAATTTTTTCTTTATCTATCATTTTTCCAGTTCCGCCAAAACTATCTTCTTCGTATCTGTCTAATAAGAAGTAATCGGCCATCTTATAATGCTTCATCCTTTTTACAATATCTTCATAATTTTTAACTCTTATTGCTTTTATAATGATTTTATCAGGAAAATTTTTTTTTAATTTTTCTAAAAGCGAAGGCGGTTCATTCCCATGAAGTTGAATTCCATCTATTTTAAGTTTTTTCACAGTTTCAAATAAATTTTTTTCGTCAGGATTTACAAAAAGCCCTATTTTATGGATATTACTCGGTAAATTTTCAATTAACAATTTTGCTTCCCTTTCTTCAACAAATCTTGGACTTTTTTCATAAAGATTTATCCCAATCCATTCAATTCCAAGATTTACTGCATCAATTATATCTTTTCTTCTTTTAAAACCACAGATTTTTATTTCAATCATTAAATTTCAGGTAAATCCTTCAATGCTTCCTTTATTTTTTCTTCTGGATATTCATAATCTTCAAGTTTACCTTCAAAATATGCTTCATAGGCAGATAAATCAAAATGCCCGTGCCCTGAATGATTATATACAATTACCTTTCCTTCAGGAGCATCCTTTGCTTCATCAATAACTGCTCTTATAGCATGTGTTGTTTCTGGTGCTGGTAAAAATCCTTCTGTTTGAGCAAATAGAACTCCGGCTTCGAAACATTCTCTTTGATGATATGCTACTGCTTCAACAAGTCCAAGTTTATATAAGTGACACAGTAAAGGAGCATCTCCGTGATATCTTAAACCTCCGGCATGAATTCCAGGAGGAACAAAACTATGTCCAAGAGTATACATTTTGAGTAAAGGAGTTGTACAGGCAGTATCACCAAAATCATATCTGTAAAGTCCTTTTGTTAATGTAGGACATGCTTTTGGTTCTACTGCTATAAATCTTATGTTTTCTCCTTTTATTTTATCAGGAACAAAGGGAATTATAAATCCTCCAAAATTACTTCCACCACCAACACATCCAATTAGAACATCTGGTTTTTCTCCAATAAGTTGGAGTTGTTTTTTTGTTTCAAGCCCTATAATGGTTTGGTGAAGTAAAACATGATTTAGAACACTTCCGAGAGAATATTTTGTGTCTTCTCTTTTAACCGCTTCTTCAATTGCTTCTGATATCGCTATTCCTAAACTCCCCGGTGAATTCGGATTCTGCGAAAGAATTTTCCTTCCAAATTCAGTTTTATCTGATGGAGAAGCATACATAGTTGCTCCCCATGATTGCGCAAGTAATCTTCTGTATGGTTTTTGATAATAGGATACCTTTACCATGAAAATTACACATTCAAGGTCGAAAAGTTTACATGCAAAAGCAAGAGCACTTCCCCATTGGCCTGCACCTGTTTCGGTTGTTAATCTTTTTACCCCTTCAATTTTGTTGTAATATGCCTGAGCTATTGCTGTATTCGGTTTATGAGAACCAGGTGGAGATACAGATTCATTCTTAAAATAAATTCTTGCCTTTGTTTTCAATGCTTTTTCAAAATTTCTTGCCCTGTGGAGAGGAGTTGGCCTATAAATTTTATATGCATTCAAAACTTCATTTGGAATTTCAATCCATCTTTCAGGTGCAAATTCCTGCATAATTAAAGACATTGGGAAAATAGGCGCAAGGTCTTCCGGTTTTACAGGTTCTTTTGTTTTTGGATGAATTACAGGTGGAAGTGGTTCCGGTAAATCAGGAAGAATATTATACCATGCCTGTGGCAATTCCCTTTCAGACAGATAAATTTTATTTTCTTCCATTTTCTTTTCCTCCTTTCTTTTAATTTTTTAATTCTTTTATTTTCTCTTCTACATTCTTACTTTTTAAAATACTTTCTCCAATCAATACACCTTTCAAACCCAAATTTTTTAAAAGCAAGACCTCTTCTTTCTCTTTTATACCACTTTCACTTATGACAATTATTTTATCAACTGGAATATGTTTAATCAAGTTTAATGTATTGTTTATATCAACTTTAAGTGTTTTCAAATCTCTATTGTTTATACCAAGTATTTTGTCTTTCCATCTCTTGATTAAATTAGAAACTCTTTTCCAATCATTGATATCAAATATTTCTATTAAAATTTCAATGTTTGTTTCCTCACAGATTTTTATAAATTTTTCAAGTTTTCTATCTTCAAGTATTCTAACTATCAAAAGGATAAAATCAGCACCATAATATTTCCCTTCATAAATCTGGTATTCATCTACAATAAAATCTTTCATCAGAACAGGAATTTCAACTGATTCTTTTACAGTTTTTAGGTCATCTATAGAACCAAGAAAATATGGTTCACAGGTTAAAACAGAAATACCACTAACTCCGGATTTTTGGTATTTGATAGCAGTTGATTTGAAATCTAAATTATTATTAATTGTACCTGCAGAAGGAGATGCTCTTTTTAATTCAGCAATAATTCCAAACTCATTCTTTAAAGATTGATAAATGCTGTATTTTTTCTTTAAAGAAATCATTCCTATCAATTTTTCAGTAGGTAAAATTTTTTTCTTTTCTTCAATTATTATTGATTTTTTTTCAATAATTTCAGAAATTAAATCACTCATTTTTTTCCTTTTCTATCTGTTTTATAAATTTTTCTGCAATTTCTTTTCTTTCAGGATATTTTTCTTTTATTATTTTCCATTCTTCAATTGCCTTCTTTAAATTTTTTTGTTTCATATAAATATGTGCTTTAAGATTTTCTATATAAAAAGGATGGTTATAATTCTCGGCCTTTTCAAGATATTTAAGAGAATTTTCAAAATCATTTTCATTATAATAAAACCATGCAATTTCCCAGTATAATCTATAATCGTCGGGTTTTTTCTCTATCCCATTTTTCATAAATTCAATTCCATATTTTTTTATTTCTTCTTCTTTTTTATTTCCTCTGTACTT
>DAORXQ010000062.1 GCA_035371905.1 bacterium
AACTTATCCTGAAATTTTTAATGAAATATGGGAAATAAAAGAAGAAAAAATATATTTACTTCCATGTAAAATAGAAAAAACTATTATAAGTGAAAAACCATTGGATATTAATTACATTGAAAAAAAAGAACCTGTTTTTTATGATTTTGGTGAAAAAATATTTGAATATATAAACCCTGTAAAGTTCTGGAAATACTACAAAATAAAAGAAAATCATGGTATTTCACTTCTGAAAATAGAGGGAAATAATGACATTATGATAAAAAAGAATATTGGAGAAGGGAATATAATTTTATTTCCTTTTGTTTTGAAAAATGAATGGACTAATTTTCAAAATAAACCATTTTTCCCTGTTTTTTTAAGTAAAATCATTGAAAACTATGCAAAAGACACAAATGTGAATTATATCATAGGAAATCAGAAAAAGATGAATATTCCTAAAGATACTGAAAAAATTGAGATTTATAAACCTGATGGAGAACTTTTTAAAATTGTTTTAAAAAATGAAAATTATGAATTTAATCCTGACATTCCTGGTTTCTGGAAAATTAAATTTTATAAAGAAAAAGAAAAAAAGATTGCAGTAAATGTTGATAGCAGTGAAGGAAATTTACAAAAAATATCTTATAAAGAAATCAAAGAGTTATTTCATGGTAATCTAAAAATTATAAATGATGAAAAATTTGAAAAATTTGAAAAGAATGTTTTAAAAAGTAGAGATTTAACAGATTTTTTCCTTTCAACTGCTTTTATTTTTCTTTTTTTAAATGTACTTTTTTCTGAAATAATGAAATTTAGATAAAAATGGAAATAAAAATAAATACAGAACTCGGAGTTTTCAACATTTTCTTAATATTTTTTTTATTCATAATAATTGTTTTTATCCTTTACAAAACAGTTTTTTTAAAAAATAATAAATTAATATTTCTTCTTGATTTTTTTTCCGCAATTTTACTTCTTTCAATAATTTTACAGATTGAAATTACCTTAAAAATTAAGAAGAGAGAAAAAAGTAATTTAGTTATATTGATTGATACATCTTTAAGTATGTCAATAGAAGAAAACGGAAAAAAACGATTTGACACGACAAAAGAAATATTGAAAAAATACAGCAAGAGATTAAAAAAATATAAACCAGTTTTTTATACATTTGGTTCTTCTCTAAAAAAAATAGAAGAAAAAGATATAGAAAAACTTAAAGTTCAGGATGAAGAAACAAACATTTTAAAAAACATATTAAAAATAAGAGAAATAAATAAAAATAATAAAATTTCAGGTATTCTATTATTTAGTGATGGAATAGAAACATCTTCTACAACTATTAATGATCTCAAAAATATTGAAATACCTGTTTATACAATTGTATCAAGGAAAAGTGATTTAAAAGATATAAGTATAGACAGAGTAACGGGTTCTCAATATATATATAAAGGAGAAAAAAATAAAATAGAAGTTTTTCTTAAATCATCTAATTTTAGAGATAAAAAAGTAAAAATAAACTTGAAAAAAAATAATAAAACATTAGATAGTAAAATCATAGAGGTTAAAGAAGAAAATCAAAAAGTAGAATTTGAAATTATTTCAGAAAATTCAGGTTATGAAATTTATGAAATTGAAGTTATTTCAGATGAAAAAGAATTAAATAACGAAAACAACAGGAAAAATTTTGTAGTTATGAATATATCACCACTGATAAAAGTTTTGTATATTGAAGGATATTTAAGATGGGAATACAAATTTTTAAAAAATTTTCTTGAGGGAAATCCAAATATAGAGTCCATCTCTATAATAAATATAGGGAAACAAACTTATCAACAAACTGGAGGAAAAGAATTTAATTTTCAGGGGAGTTTATTTGAAAAAAAATCTGATTTTGAGAACTTCCACATTATTATTTTAGGTGATATAGATTTTTCAGGATTTAGCAAAATACAGATGAAAAATATAGAAGAAATTGTAAATAACGGTTCCAACATAATTTTTCTTGGTGGTAAAAATTTTCTAAAAGGTATAAAAAACTCACCATTAGAAAATGTAATACCGGTTAAAATCCAGGGTAATGAAAATATATTAATTGAAGAAGAGTTCATCCCGATTTTAACTACTTCTGGGAAAAATCTTTTTATTTTTGATGAATTTATGAACTTTCCTCCTCTCTTTACTATAAACAACATAAAATATATTACAGATGATTCAATTCCAATTTTTATAAAAAAAGATGGCAATATTCTTATGGCATATAAATTGTGCAATAAAGGAAGTTCTTTAATCATTGGAACTGATAGTTTATGGAAATGGTATATTTCTGGATATAAAAATAAATTTGAAACTCTTTTTAATGGAATTATAAGATTTTTAATACCCCCTGAAAAATATTTAAAATTAAAAACACAAACTCCTGAATTCAAACAGGAAAGAAATATATATAAAAAAGGGGAGATGATAGAAATAGAAACTTTTTTTGAAAATAATGAAATAAAAGAAAAAACAAATTTCAATCTTATAACTCCTACCGGTGAAAAAGAAACACTAAAATTAGAAGAAAATAAAATTAAGTTCAGGACGGATAAAGAAGGAGTATATATAATTGAGGGTGGAAATGGAATTTATAAAAACTTTATACATGTTTATGTAAACAGCAAAGGAATAGAATTGCTAAATTGTATTCCTGATTATCAATATTTAAAAACTATTTCAGAATTTTCTGGAGGAAAATTTATACCTTTAGAAGAAGTAAAAAATTTTGAAAAATATATACCTTTATCTACTAAAAGTGAAAATCTAAAATTTAAAGTTACAAAAGAAAATAGAAAAGCACTCATTTTTGTTCTTTATATAACCCTGAATTACTCTTGGTTTTTAAGAAGAAAAAGGGGTATTATATAAAAGATGGAATATACTGAATTTATTTTTAATTATTTAAACAGATATAGAAACTTTGAAATAAAAAGAAAAATAAAAGAAAACATTTTATGTTCAATACTTTCGTGGCTAACATTTTTTTTAATTTTTATAGTTATAATTTCATTTTATCCATTACCTGTTTTAATACATTTTACAAGATTTTTTTCCTTCCTTTTATATTTCTTTTTCATTTTCAAGATTTACAAGGATATCAAATTTTTTAAAAAAATGTCTTTTGAAGACCTTGCAATTAACTTTGAAAAAAAATTTCAGGAGATAAATAATCATCTTATAAATACAATCCAGATAATTAAAAAAAGTAATTTTTATCCAGCAGAATTTATTGAAAAACTTAAAGTTAAAACATTTGAAATTATTAAAAATATACCTCCTGAAAGGGGAATAGGGAATAAAAAGATAATTTTACTTTTAAAGGAAATTTCAGTAGTATTGATTTTATTTATTTTATTGATTTATTTATCCCCGCAAAAATTCAAAAAATGGTTAACCACAATATTTACAGGTTTTACTTTAAACTATTATATAGAACCTGGAAATTATGAAATTACAAAAGGTGAATCACTAAAAATAAAATTTTATAGCAAAGAACATTTACCATCTTTTATAGAAATTGAAAGTAAATCAACAAAAAATAAATTTCCTATGAAAAATGAAAAATTTTATTATTCATATTTTATAGAGAATGTGGATTCTCCTTTTAATTATAGAGTAATAAATCCTGAATTAATAACTCCATGGTATAAAGTTGATATTCTTGAAAGAACAAATATCCAGAAAATCTCACTGGTATTGAAATATCCTTCCTATACAAAAAAATCAGTGGAAAAGAAAGAAATTGATTTTACATCTTTTGAAGTGTTTAAAAATACGGAACTTGAAATGGAGTTTTTTTTCAATAATAAAGTAGGAGATGCATATTTGATTTTAAGCAATGGTTCCATATTAACTGCAAAGGGAACTTCAAATAGAAAAAAGTTTAAATTTACTGTAAATGAACCACTATTTTACAAGTTAAAATTCTATGATTTTGTTACCAAAAAATATCTTTCCACAGAAAATGAAAAAATTCATATAATATATGACAATTCACCTTTTATAGAAGTTTTAGAACCGGGTAAAGATATATTTAAAAAACCCGGTGAAAAATTCAAAATAAAAATTTTTGCAGAAGATGATTTTGGTATAAAAGAAATAAGGTTTAAAATGAATACAATACCAAATGAAATAGGGAAAAATGATATTACTTTTTATATTCAAAAATTTCCATCTGAAAGTTTAAAACAAACAATTGAAACTTATTTAGTATTACCATTAAAATTTGAAAAACCTATCTATTATTACATAGAGTGTATTGACAACTCACAACCTGTCAAAAATAAAGGAGTTTCTTCTATTTATTACATTTTTCCATATACAAAAGGGATAGAAGGAAATACTTTAAACAATTATCTTTCTAAAAAAGAAGTGGAAAATGAAAAATTAACAAATTTTTTAGAAAAACTTGCTGAAAAATTAAAAGAATTTATTGAAAAAGAAAATGAAGTTATAAAAGGTGAAAAAAGATTAGAAAACATAAAAAAAATAACTGAAGAAAAAGATTTAAATAATTTAATTGAAGTACAGAGTGATTATTTTAAAACATTTCAAAAGATGGTTAACGACTTAAATAAAATCAGTAAACAGACAGAAGGAAAATTTACATTATCTGATGAATTAGTTGAAATGATATCCCATATTCAAAAGTCAATTGAAAACTTAAAAAAAGAAGCAATACACATGGCTATTTCTGAATCACAAATGGGTCTTGAACTTGCTAAAGAAATTACTTCAAATCTTGAAAGATGGCTTGCAGGAAGCCCGGATAATATAAAGTGGGACCTTCAGGAACCATCAAAAGATTACAAGGTACCTGAACCTGCTTTACCAGATGAACTTGAAGATATAATAGGAGAATTAATTGAAAAAGAAGAAGAGATGAAAGAAGAAATTGAAGATATTACAAGTAGTTGGATGGACAGTATAGATAAAGGAGCAGGGTGGGGTGTTTCAGATGGACCTATTAGCAATATGAGTGCTAAAGGAATAACAGGAAATTTAATGCCCAATCAACAGGAAATAGGAGGAAGAAGTGGTGAAGGTAGAACTGGAAGGAGTTATGGAGAAATGGTAGAAAAAACAGCCACAGGAAAAGGAGGAAGACAAACACCTGCAAGATTAACACCGGATAATTTTGAACCGGGAGAAATACAAGATAAAAGTAAAGAAAATCCTCTGGGTCCTACAGGAGGTGGGAAAACAAGTGGATGGGGACCATCTGGACTTACAGGATTTGAAGGAGATACAACATTCAGATATAACCAATTGTTAGAAAAACAGAAAGAAATTATTGATAAAGCGGAAAAAATTTTACTTGAATTAAAATCTACAAATATATATAACCCACAACTTGAAAAAGCAATATCCCAGATGAAAAATTTTCAGATTCAACTAAAAACAGGAAGGTATAATGAATTATTAAAAACAAAAAGTGAAATAATTTCTTCTTTGAAAGAATTCAATCACTCATTTGTGAGAAGGGAATTGATTAAAAAAGAAAAAATAGAAAAGGAAAAAACAGGAGAATCTATTTCTAAAAATATATACCAGGATAAAATTCCAGATGGATACGAAAATATTGTTCTTAAATATTTTTCACTTAATTTAAAATGAAGATTATAATTATAAATTTTATTTTTTTCATTTCCATTTTATTCTGTGAAAATTTTGAATTTACATTATCTTCAGTAAAAAATGTTTTCTATGAAGAAGAGGAAGTAATTCTAAATCTTAAAATAAAAAATTTAAGTAAAGAAAATGAAGAAATAAAAGTTCAGTACCTGCAACCAAAAGAAAAAAATTTTTTATTTGTTGGTGAAAACTGGTCTTTAGAAGTAATTTCAAATAATAAAAAAATTGAAAATTTTACAAATCATATTCCTCCTGAACCAAAACCCGGAGAATTAAATATATCAGTAAAACCAGAAGAAATATTAAACTTTTCAATTCCTTTTCCTTATTACTATTATCCATTAGCATTTCCTTTAAAATTTAAAGTATGCTTAAAATATAAAAATTTTTCTTCTAATGAAATTGAGTTTGTCGTTTTAGAAAGTAAAGGGAAAAATCTAAAAAATAGTTTAATATTAAATTATGATTTTAGAGAAGGAGAGGAATACCCCTATGGATGGAAAATCGGAAACAATAATGTTAAATGGGAAAATAAAGATTTTATCAGTTTTTCTCTTAATAAAGAAACTGCAGAAGGAGAAGGTTTATGGATTTATTCCATTTTTAATGAAATTAAAACACCGTCTCAATATCTTCTTTCTGTAAAATGTAAAAGTGAAGGTCCTAATATTATTATTTTTATTGAAGGATGGGGAATTGTAAAAGGAAGAAAAAGATGCATAGAAAGGAATGAATGTCATATTTTTCCTGAAAATAAATGGAAAGAATATAATTTTAATATCAAGTTTGAAAACGAAAATGTTAAATGGTTTAGAGTAAAACTCTATTCATATTTAAATGAAGGAAAAGTTTATTTTGACAGAGTTGAATTGAATAAAAAATGAAAAAAATATTTTTTATATTTTTTAATTTAATTTTACTAAATTATTCAGAAAACTGGTGGAATACGGAATGGAAATACAGAAAAAAAGTTTCTTTTAACTTTCCAGAAGAAGAATTACCTTATAAAAAAGTAGGTGTTATAAATTTTACAGGAAATTGTAAAGATAACGGAGAAGACATAAGAGTAATTGACGAAGAAGGAAAAGAAGTTGAATACTGTATTGTAAGTTCCAGAAAGCCCAAATATCAAATATTAATTCCTCTTGATAAAAAAATGTATTATATTTATTATGGAAATCCAAAAAGTCAAAAGAAAAACTACAATTTTAATCCACAATGTGGATTAATTCTTGAAATATATGAAAGAAAAGACGATAAGGTTTCTGACTGGAATGAAAGTAAAAAGACATTGGAAAAGAGCATAAAAGAGGGGAAATTAATAGGAAAAAGTATTTGGAAAAAGATATGGGATGCAACAAATCCCTTTGGTTATCAAAAAGATGTAATTAAAATATATACAGGATATTTTTATATAGAAAAAGAAGGAAACTATGAATTTGCAACATCTTCATCCGGTCCTTCATTTTTATTCATAGATGATAAATTAGTTGCAAATTGGCCTGGCTGGCATCCTGCAAGACCATTTATTACACCTGAACAATCAGGTTTTGTAAATTTATCAAAAGGTATTCATAAACTTATTTACTATCATTTTGGAGGTTATAATTACGAAATCTGCGTAGCAGTTTTTAAATCATATGATAAAAATGAATTTGAAGTAATTTCAGAAAAATTTTTTATACCTATCTTTGAAGGGGAACTATTAGAATCTGAAAAATTAGATGGAAAAATAAATATTGATTTTGAATGGGAGAACATAAATTTTTTAAGGAGGGAAAACTGGAATCTAATAACCTATAAATTTATTGCAAAAAACTATTCCGGAGAAGATATATCCTATGAATGGGATTTTGGGGATGGTCAGAAAAAAACAGGAAAAGAGGTGTTTCATACTTATATAGGAGAAGAAAATTATAATGTAAATCTAACTGTTAAAAATAAAAAAGGAGAGGTTGAAACTGTAAGTTATACAATAAATGTTGAACAGGACTATTCAAAAATTTATCTTAATCCAAGAAAAACAGAAGAATATATAGATGAATTTGTAAACTTTAATTTAAAAACTCTTCCAAGTGAAAAATTAAAAGCACTTGCAGAGATATTTTTATCTTATGACAGATTAGAAAATGCTTTTAATTGCTATAAAGAATTAAGAGAAAGAACTCTATCAACAATAGATAAAAGAACGATTAATTTGATTACTTTAAAACTTGCAAAAAAAATAGGTAAATTTGAAGAAAGTGAAAAAATATGTGAAGAAATTTTACAGGAAGAATATAATTTTGAGATTTTTTTATCATTGATAGATACATATATAGAAATGAATAAACTTGAAGAAGGGATGAAAAACTGTCAGAATATTTTAAATGAAAAAAATCTTAAGGAAGAAGAAAAGAAGAAAATAGAATTAAGGATTGCTGATATTTTGAGAATAAAAGGAGAGAAGGAAAAAGCAACTGAAATCTATAGAAAATACACTGATATAGCAGAGTATAAATTGAAAAATTATGTATACTATCAAACTGTTCTATATTACCTTAAGAATAAAGATATATTAACAGGTATTGAATTACTGGATAAATGGGCAGAAGAATTTCCCTTATGTAAAATTGAAGGGAAATGGTCTGTTCTTAAAACAAAAATATATATTTTTAAAAATGACTATATTAATGCTTTAAGGGAAATAGAAATATTTATAAAAATAGCAGATAATGAAAATATTTTTCTGCCAGAAGCACTTTACCTTGCTTACCAGATAAGTAAAAAAATAAATATAAAGGAAAAAATTGAATATTATAAAGAAAGAATTTTAAAAGAATTTCCTGATACTGAATTTGCAAAAGAACTAAAAAATAAATAGGAAATGGAAATAAAAGCATTAACCCCTGAAAAACAAATATGTTTTTTTGGTTATTACGATAAAAAACAGATAAGTTATAATGGGAAATTCTTTCTCTATCTAAAAGTTGATTTCAAGGATAAAGAACCAGGAGAAAATGAGAAAGCAGAGATTTGGATTGGAGAAATAGGAAATAAAAAATTTGAAAAACTTGATGCAACATATGCCTGGAATTTTCAACAAGGATGTATGCTTTCATGGTTATCAGATGAAGAAATAATATATAATGTGAGAATAGAAAAAAATTTTTTATCAAAAATTTATAATATAAAAAATGGAAAGTTCCGGATAATAAATAGACCTGTAAGTTGTGTTTATCCGGAAAAGAAAATTGCTCTGAGTTTAAATTTTCCCCGTCTTGCCAGATGGAGACCTGGTTATGGATATGCAGGTGTAGAAGATAAATATGAAAATGAAAAATGGCCTGAAAATGACGGTATTTATTTTATTGACCTTGAAAAAAATATGTCAAAATTAATAATTCCTCTTTCAAAAATGCTTGAATTTAGAAATGAAAAAGAAATATCTGATTCTTATGGATGGTTTAATCATACTTTATTCAATAAAAATGGAACAAGATTTTGTTTTGTAAATAGATGGAAAATTAAATTAAAAGACGCTCATAAAACAAGATTTATAACCAGTGATTTAGAAGGGAAAGAAGTATATGATTTAATTGATTCATATCTTATTTCTCATTTTGACTGGAAAGATGAAAATAAAATAATCGTATGGGCAGAAATAAAAGGGAAAAAAGGTTTCTGGTTAATTGAGGATAAAACAGGTAAAGTTGAAACAATAAGTGAAAATATGCAAAAAGAAGATGGGCATTGTTCTTTTTCAAAAAATAAAAAATTCATTTTATATGATACATATCCAATCGAAAATTACAGATATTTAAAAGTTTTTAATATTGAAAAAAATAAAGAGATAGTCATTGATAAATTTTATTCAATACCTGAAATAACAGGACCTATAAGATGTGATTTACATCCAAGATGGGAAAATGACAACAAAATTACATTTGACTCTATACACGAAAATTACAGAAGAAGTTATTTAATAGAAATTTAATTCTTCCTGATTTTACAAACAAAACTAAACCTTTTCATTTAAAATATGTCTAATTTAAGAGATGGAAAAGAAAAATTTATTCATTGTTTTGTCCTTTCTGGCGATTATTTGTGATTATGTATTTTCTGAAAATATAGAAAAAATTGTAAGTGGTAAATCACATACTTTGATTTTAACTAATGAAGGATTTGTCTTTGCTTTTGGATGGAATAAAGCAGGACAAATTGGAAATGGAAATGATAAAAACATCAGTAAACCTGTAATGATTAAACTGAATGAAAAAGAATATTTGAAAGATATAATTGACATAGGTGCAGGTGATATACACTCAATAGGATTAAAAAAAGATGGAACTGTTTTAACATGGGGAGGAAATTTTTCCGGGCAACTCGGAAATTTAACATTTGAAAACTCATCTTTTCCTGTATATGTAAGATATAAAAATGGTCAAATTGTAAAGGATGTAATTAAAGTCACTGCTGGCTGGGATTTTTCTGTAATTTTAAAAAAAGATGGAACTGTCTGGACATTTGGAGATAATAAATATGGACAACTTGGTAATGGAACTACAGAAAACAGAAATTACGCAGTACAGGTAAAAGGACCTGAAGGAAAGGGATACTTAAAAAATATTATAGATATAAAAGCAGGGGCATTCCATGTTCTTGCACTTGCAAAAGATGGAACTGTCTGGGCTTGGGGAGATAATGAATTTGGACAACTTGGTGATGGAACATATATACAAAGAATTTTTCCAGTTAAAACAAAAGAAATAAAAGATATAGAAAAGATTGTATGTGGTGCTTTTCATTCATTTGCTATAGATAAAAAAGGAAATCTTTATGGATGGGGTAAAAACTGGAAAGGTCAAATTGGTGATGGAAGTTTTGTAAATAAAAATTTTCCTGTAAAAGTTTTTGGGAAAAATGAGATGGATTTTTTTCAGATGCAAAAGAAGTTTCTGCAGGAA
>DAORXQ010000063.1 GCA_035371905.1 bacterium
GGTTTTGATATTAAAGCCCTTGCAATTGACACCCTTTTTTTCATACCACCACTTAATTGTTCAGGCATCATATCAGCAACACTTTCATCAAGTCCAAGGGATTTCAAACTTTCTATGGCAAGATTTTTTATTTCTTCCTTACTTTTATCTGTATGATAAAGATAATAAAACCCGACATTTTCCCAGACAGTTAAAGAATCAAATAAAGCAGAGTTCTGAAATACCATTCCCATTTTTCCTTTTATTTCCATCAATTCTTCTTCTTTAAGAATACGCATATTTTTGCCAAAGATATAAATTTCTCCTGTGTATCTTTTTATTATCCCAAGAATTGTTTTTATTAAAACCGTCTTTCCACAGCCAGATGGACCAACTATAACAATAGATTCTCCCTTTTCAATATCAAAATTTATATCTTTTAATACATCTTTATTCCCAAGTTTTACATTCAAATTTTTAACAGAAATTATTTTTTCCATTTTATACAAAATAAAAAAGACCTGTTATAATTAAATTTGCAAGAATAATTAAAAAAAACGATGATACAACCGCATTTGTTGAAGCCCTTCCAACTCCTTCTGCTCCACCATAAGCATTAAGTCCTTCATAAGAAGAAACATTAACAATAATAACTGCAAAAACTACAACTTTTAAAAGTCCTATAAGAAAATCTTTAATGTTTACGTATTTAAAACTCTGATACAGATAAATACCCGAAGGAATACCAACCATAAAGACACCCACAAAAAAACCGCCAATAATTGAAATAAAAAAACTTAAAATAAAAAGACAGGGAAGGGATATAATTCCTGCAATAACCCTTGGAGTTACAAGATATACAACAGGGTCAACAGCCATAACTTCTAATGCATCTATCTGTTCTGTAATTTTCATAACACCTATTTCTGCAGCAATTGAAGCGCCTATTCTACCAGCAATAATTAAAGCAATTAAAACAGGACCAAGTTCTCTAATCATTGAAATCGTAACAAGCCCTCCTGAATACATTTCAGCACCAAATTTTTTAAGAGTATGAACTGTTTCCATAACAAGTACCATTCCTGTAAATAAAGATATTATTCCAACAAGAAACAATGACTCATTTCCAATTTCAAGTATAAACTTTAAAATGTCCTCTTTTTTCTTAAATTTTGTTATCTTTTTTGTTGAAGAAAAGATAAGAATTGAAACTGAACCCATATAGTTAATAATAAACAAAAATTTCTCCCCAAGATTTTCCAAAAATTTTTTCATATTTCCTGTCTTGGTGTATAGTTTTCAAATCTTGTGTATTCTTCCAGAAATGTAAGAAAGACAGAACCAGTTGGACCATTTCTTTGCTTTGCTATTATAACTTCTGCTATACCCTTATTTTCTTCTGTTTCATTATAATATTCTTCCCTGTATAAAAGTAAAACAAGGTCTGCATCCTGTTCTATTGAACCACTTTCTCTTAAATCTGCAAGTTGTGGTTTTTTATCAACTCTTTGTTCAGTAGCCCTGCTTAACTGAGAAACTGCAATCACAGGGATATTCAACTCTTTTGCAAGTGATTTTAAAGATGCTGAAATTTCACTTATCTCCTGCTGTCTATTCTCAGCCCTTCCTTTTCCTCTCATAAGTTGTAAATAATCAATAATTATAACCTGAATATTTTCTTTTGCTTTCAATCTTCTCGCCCTTGCTCTCAATTCAAAAACATTTAAAGAAGGAGTATCATCAATAAAAATTGATGCTTCTTCAAGTTGAGATGCAGCAATTAGTAATCTGCCTATTTCTTTATCAGATAGAAGCCCCTGCCTTAATTTCAAAATATTAACCTTTGCCTCACTGCATAACATCCTCTGAACAATCTGTTCTTTGCTCATCTCAAGGGAAAAAATTAAAACTGGGATTTTTTCTACTCCTGAATTCAAATTAAGTGCGATATTACAGGCAAGGGCAGTTTTCCCCATTGATGGTCTTGAAGCAATAATAATAAAATCAGATGGATGAAGACCTGTTGTCATTTTGTCAAGGTCAATAAAGCCAGTTGGAAGGCCTGTAACATAACCTCTCTTATCCTGAATTTTTTCTATGTTTTCAATTGCATCTCTAATAAGGTTCTTTAAAGGATACGCTTCCCTTTCTATTTTATTCTGGCTTACTTCAAATATCAATGATTCTGCTTTGTCAAGAAGTGTCTCAACTTCATCCTGCTGATTATATGCTTCAGAAATAATTTTTGTAGCATTTGAGATTAAAGACCTCAATATATATTTTTCTCTGACTATTTTCATATAATCATCAACATATGCAGATGTTGGAACAGTTTCAACAATATGGGTAAGATATTCTACTCCACCAATTTCTTTAAGTGCATTTTCTCCTTTTAATATTTCTGTTAAGGTTATAAGGTCGCATTTTTCTCCTTTTTCAAAAAGTTTTACTATTGAAGAAAAAATTTTCTGATGTGCTTCACTGTAAAAAAAATCAACCTTGAAATTTTCAAGAACTTTAATCCTTGCCTCTTCATCAAGAAGCATACATCCTAAAAGAGCTTTTTCCGCTTCTATGTTTTGTGGAGGAATTTTATCAACAGGAATTTCTTCCTTTTTTTTAGGCATTTTATTTTTCTCTTATTATCCAGACCTTTATTTCACCTTCTAAACCCTCTGCCAATCTTACAGGAACTTTATATATACCCAGTTTTTTTATCGGTTCTTCAAGTATTATTTGATGTCTTTCTATATCAATATTAAGTTGTTTTTTTATTTCCTCACTTATTATTTCACTGGTTATTGCTCCAAAAAGTTTCTCGTCTCTACCTGCTTTTGCCTGTATAGTAACAGAACTTTCTTTCAATATATTTTTTAACTCTTTTGCCTGCTCAATCTTTCTCTTTTTCTTCGTCTCTTCCATCTTTTCTTTTTCTTTCAAAATTTTAATATTGCTTTCTGTTGCTTCAAGAGCATATCCATAAGGAATTAAAAAATTTCTTGCAAATCCATCTTTTATTTCTTTTATTTCTCCTTTTTTACCTTTGTTTTGATAATCTTTTATAAATATAACTTTCATTTTTCACCTCATATTTTAACAAACGGTAGAAGTCCTACAAATCTTGCTCTTTTTATTGCCTTCGCAAGAGCTCTTTGATGTTTTGAACAGACCCCTGACTGTTTTGAGGAAATAATTTTTCCCCTTGGAGTTATATATCTTCTTATTCTTCCTATATCTTTATAATCAATCTCATCAATATTTTCCTGACAGAATTTACAAATCTTGGTCTTCTTTGCCATTTTCCATTTCCTCCTTTTCTTCTATTATCTCAACATTGGGTTTTTCTAAAAATTGGAATCTTTCCACTCTGACTTCTATAGTTGATTTTTTTTCATTATCTTCTGTTTCCCAACTCCTGTAATGTAAAGAACCCTCAACAAATATCAAATTCCCTTTTTTCAAATACTCAGCACATATTTCTGCCTGTTTTCCCCAGACAACAAGATTTAAATAACAAGTATCTTCTTTCCTTTCTCCCTTTGATAGATATTCTCTATTAACCGCAAACCCAAAAGTAGCAACAGCAGTACCGCTTGTGGTATACCTTAATTCTGGGTCTCTTGTTAATCTTCCTATTAAAAAAACTTTATTCAGAAACGGACCCGGCATTAACCTCCTCCTCAAAATTTAACTTCTTTCTCTGTAAAATCAAATATCTCAAAATATTTTCTCTTCTGTAAAAATTGCTTTCAATCTTTGAGATATTTTCTGGTTTTGTTTTTATATAAAAAAGATAATAAATTGCCTCTTCCTTCTTTTTAATTGGATATGCAAGTGTCTTTCTACCAAGATTATCCTTTTTTACTATTTCTGCACCTTCTCTTAAAAGAACTCTTTCAATAAAATCAACTTCCTTATTAAATTCTTCTTCCGGTAAATCTGCTTTTATTAAAAAACATAATTCATAATTTCTCAACATATTTTTTTCCTCCTTCCATTTAGGATGATTTATTATTTACCGTCTATAATTTAATTATATTTAGAAATTTAAAAAAGTCAATAAAAATTAACTAATCATGAATTTCAATAATATCTCTATCCTGAAGAATATAATCCCTTCCAGCAATTATCACCTTATCATTTCCCTCTCTCCACAATCTTGCATATTTAAAATTTTTAAGAAGGTCTTTATGAATAATTTCTGCAAGTTCAATAACTGTTGTATTTTTCTTTAAAGTGTATGGATTTTCAAGGTCAGGTGGTTTTCCAGGTGTTTTCGTATATACTCTGATTATATCAAGAGAAATAAACATTTTTTCTTTTAGGATTTCAATATTTTCAGTATTTTTTGCAGAAATAGTTATTACTTCGGGTATTTTGTCAGAGTAAAATTCAAAAAAAATTTCTTTTATATCTTTACTTTCCGGTAAATCAATTTTATTTCCCACCCATATAATATTTTTATTAAATTTAAATTCACCCTCTTCTTTTATTTTAAACTTTTCAAGAACTTTTAATGAATCTTCCATTTCTTCAAGTATAAAATCGCTTGAAATATCAAATAAAAAAATCAAAGAGTCTGCTTTTCTTAAAATATCACCCACCCAGTTTTCTGTAAATTCAATAGATAAAGAAGGAGTATCAATCACCTGTATCTTTATATCCTGATAATCCATCATTCCTGGGGTTGGTATTTTAGTTGTAAAAGGATAATCACCTATTTCCGGATTTGCTTTTGTTAATTTTGAGAGAAGAGTGGATTTACCTGAATTTGGTGGACCACATATTCCTATTTGACCGGCTCCTTCCCTCTGTATCACAGGAACAGGTGATTTTTTCTTTGTTTTTGTCTGCTCTTCAAGCATCTTCTTATATTTTGATATTTTACTTTTTAAAAGTGCCTGAAGTTTCTCACTTGATTTATGTTTTGGCATTATGGCAAGCATTTCTTCAAGAATTGAAATTTTTTCTTCAATTGTCTTTGCTTTTTTTAATTCTGCTTCTTTTTCATGAAATTGTGGAGGAAGATTTACAACCATCTTTATTCCTCAATCAAACTTTTTATAACGGGAAGTAATTTATTAACATTGTATGGTTTGGTTACATAATAATCAGCGCCAATTTCATATCCTTTTATTTTATCTTCATTTTCACTTTTTCCTGTAAGCATCATAACAGGAACTTTTCTGCTCAAAGGACCCTTTTTAATTCGTTTTAAAACTTCCCATCCATCAATACCTGGTAGTACAACATCAAGAATGACAAGGTCTGGTTTATCTTCCTTAAAAATTTTCAATCCTTCTTCTCCGGTTGCTGCTTCATAAACAATATATCCTATCCTTTTTAACTCTCTGCTTAAAATCAATCTTTCTTCCGGGTCATCTTCAATAATCAAAATTTTTTTTATTTCCATATTATTATTTTACCACATGTAAATTCAAGTGTCTATTTATTTTAATTCCTTTAAATTTTTACAATTTAAGGAAAAACGACGATTAAAAATACTAAAAAGATTTTCCAAAATTTCTATTTCACAATTTATTTATCTCATCCCTATTGAATTTTAGAAATCTGTATTTTTTACTGTTCTTTATGTAATATACTCCTTTTTCCTTTATAACTTCGCCTATAATTTGTAGTTTAATTCTGTTTTTTTTACAAAAATCAATCAATTTTTTTTCTTCTTTCCTGTCTATTATTCCGAGAATACAACCGGAAGAAATTATACCCAGTGGATTAAATCCTAAAACTTTACAAAACTTAATAACAGGTGAATAAAACTTCAATTTTTTTAAATTAACTACAATTCCTATTTTTTTACTTTCCGAAATTTCATATAAAGCGGTTGATATTCCTCCTTCTGTCGGGTCATGCATCCATTTTATTTTAAAATTTTCCCACATTAATTTTGTTTCTTTAAATACACTTATCCCTGGATTTTTAATTGAATTTTTAACCTTTTTTAAATATTTCTCCGAAAAATATTTTTTTAACTCATCAAACTTTTCTCTTGCTATAATTGAAGCACCCTCTATCCCTATTTCTTTCACAAGAAAAATTTTATCTCCTTGTTTTATTTTTAAAAATTTTACCCTTTTTATTTTACTTCCAATCATAAATCCAACTGCAATAACCTTTTCAATACCAGAAATTATTTCAGTATGTCCACCTATCCACTTTATATTAAATTTCTTACATTCATTACTTATCTGGGAAAAAACATATTCAATATCAGAAAAAACTGTATTTTCCGGAAAAAAAAGAACACATAAAAACCATTCAGGAACTCCACCCATTACAGAAATATCATTTACATTAATATTCACAAGATAAAAACCAATATCCTTTGAAGTTAAAGTTATTGGGTCTGCCTTTGCATAAACATATTTATCTTTCATTCTAAAAATCGCACAGTCAATCCCCACACCAGGCAGAATCAATATCCCCTTATCTTTTGCTGTATATCTTTCAATCAGATACTTTAAAAATTTATTTGGAAGTTTACCTGAAGGAAAACCTTTTAAATTAAGAATGTACTCAATATCTTCAATATCATAAAAAACAAAATCAGCACCCTCTTTCAAAAAAACTTCTTCTTTTACATATTCACCAGCAATTCCAATACTCAATATATTTAATTTTTTCCCGCATCTTACATCTAAAAAATGGTCACCTACAAGAATAACCTCGTTTTTTTGTAATCCCATCTTTTTCAAACATTCTTTTATATGTAAAGGGTCTGGTTTATATTTTTTAACATCATCTCTTGTAAGAATAATATCATAAGGAATGGAAAACCTATCAACAACTTTTTCAACCACTTCTCTACAGTTTCTCGTAATTATTCCTATTTTTATACCTTTTTCTTTTAATTTTACAAGTAAATCCATAACCCCTTTTTTAGGATATGTCTTTTCAGATGCTTTAATTTCTTCAGTTTTTAAAATTCTATGCCCTAAAGAATAAAATTTTTCTCCCTTTTCTCCATTCAATTTTTTTATTTTTTCAAGTAATTCAAGAATTGGTAAATTTTCAGAAGGAATTTTAAGATTTAGTTTTTCTGCTTCTTTAAGTATCTTTTCTTTTATTTTCTTAAAATCAATAGAAAGAAATACAAGTGTCCCATCAAAATCAAAAATTACTCCCTTTACTTCCAAAACTTTTCTCCTTGATGATTAAAGATATTTTTTAAAATTCTCAATTCCTTTTTTAATGGATGGGACTGGATTTTCTGGTTCTCCCTCATATTCAATTATAAGCGGTCCCTGAAAATTTATCTCTTTAAGTTTATTCACAATTTTACCTATATCAATATTCCCCTCTCCAAGAACAACATCAACAGGTCTTCTATCTCTCTCAAAAATAAAATCCTTTAAATGAAGGGAATACAATCTTTTGTCAAATGTTTCAATCATTTTTACTGGGTCTATTCTTGAATCAAGTGACCATGCAGTATCAAGACAGAGTCCAATTCTTTCTGAAGTATTTTTAAAGACATAATCAAGTGTCTGTATATTTCCAAGCCAGTGCCATCCACCATGATTATGTATTGCAAGTTTAACATCATATTCATCAGCAAGTTTTTCAGCAACTCTAAAACAGTCAAAAATTTTATTTATATCAAAATCAGCACTTATGTATTTTGCTCCACACATTTTTACAAATTCAAAATATTTTCTCTCATTCGCTTCATTATTTGAAAAACCCTGAACTCCAATGGAATAAATTTTAACTCCTTCATCCTCATAAATTGAAATAACTTCTTTAAATTTACTCTCATCAAGAAAATTTATATGAACTCCACATAATTCAATTTTATTTAAACCCAGTTCTCTTACCATCTTTGCAACTTCTCTATTATCCTTAAAATTTCTGAAACAATAACTCTGAACGCCAAGATTTTCCATAAACTTATTCATACTTTCCCTCCTTTTTTAGTTTTTCTTCTATAATTTTAATTTCTTCAATTTCTTCTTTTTTTAACTGGTCTTCAAAAATACTGAAACTCAAAACCTCTTCAAAACCTTCTTTCAAAAATCTCATTAATTCTTTTTCATCAATATCTGAAATTATATCCTTCAAGCAACCAATTTTAGAAAAATCAACCTCTTTAATAAATATATTTTCCCACAAATCCTTTCTTATATCAATTAAAATTGAACCATGCTGTAAAAAAGAAAAATTATTTCTTCTCTGAGCAGAACCAATTACTTTTTTATCATTGTAAACTATATCATGCCTGGAAGATAGAGAAAAACAGGGTATATCAGTAAAGGATGGCTCTTCCCCTTCTGAAAATCCTCTTATTTTAAAATTTATTCCTTTCTTTTCTATCCCTTTGATTATCCCTTTGCACAGAATTATATATGAAGAAAATGGAGAAGAAAAAAAAGTATGATGGGAAGTATTCGCACAGAAAGAGTAAGTAATTTCTATATCATGAAAAATGGCACTTCCTCCTGTTGGTCTCATAACTATTGGAATTTTATTTTCTTCACAAAACTCAAGATTAATCAAACTCTCCTTTTTCTGATTATAACCTGTTGATACAGAACTCGGATTCCATTTATAAAACCTTAAAACAGGTAAATTTTTTTTATCAATACACTTCTGCCAGAAATAATAATCAAAAGCCATGTTAAAGAAAGGGTTGTAATTATCAGATATAATTAATCTGCATTTCATTTTTCTTTTATATTATTTATGAATTCATCCACATCTATTGCTGTATAGGTTGTTATTTTTACACTCCCTCTTTGAGATATTTCAAGAGATATTTTTGCAACAGTTTCTTCATTTGGAGCAGAAATAATGGTTAAAAAATCAAACGGTCCAAGAATAGCATATTGAGATAAAATTTTCCCACCCATTTTCTCAACCTCTTTATTCACTTCTTTTATTCTCTCTGGCTTTGTTTTAACAGTTTTTGCTCCTTTTTCAGTCAAGGTACTTAACATTACAAAAGTTTTCATTTTCTCACCTCCCCTCTTTTTTTAACAGTATCAAATATATGCCCCTGGCCCGACTTGAACGGGCGACTTTTCTCAGGAGGGGGTGCTTCCCCCTTCCTGAAATTCTCCCCCCAAAACGAAAAACATAGGGGACATTCCTTTCCCCTATAACCCCTTTGTGTCGCCCTTTTTATATCTTCCTCCAATTTTCAATTATTCTGTTTGCCTCTATTTTTCAATATGCCCCTGGCCCGACTTGAACGGGCGACACGCGGTTTAGGAAACCGCTGCTCTATCCTTCCTGAGCTACAGGGGCTTTAAGTATTTTCAAGGGTTTTCACAACTTCTGATTTTTCCTCTTTTCTGTTCAGTGCCAAATAGGTGCCACTTTTTTGTTCTTCTAAATAAAATTTTATTTCATCACTCAATATTTCAACTGCAAGTTTTTTATGTTCAGGGGATAAGTGTGCATATCTTAATGTTGTTGTAAAATCTTTATGTCCCATTAATTCCTGAACTGTTTTTAAATTTACTCCTTTCATTACAAGCCAACTTGCAAATGTATGTCTTAAATCGTGAAATCTAAAGTTTGTTATACCTGCTTTTTTAATAATTTTTTCAAATAAATGGGATATATAATGTTCACTTATATGGGAGTTTTTATCTTTTCCATAAAAAACATATTCACTTAAAGGGTCCTTTTCAATATTTAAAAGTGTCTGGAATACAATTTCATTCATAGGAACATATCTTTTTTCTTTACTTTTTGTATCCCATAAAGTTATAATCCTTTCTTTCATATCAATATCCTGCCATTTTAAATTTACTATTTCTCCTCTCCTCATACCTGTGCAATTATTATTATGCTTTTTAATGGTTCAGGTGCTAAATCTATTAATTTTTTTGCTTCCTCTGGTTTTAAATATCTTACAATTTGGTTATTTTCTTTAAATAATTTAATCTTTGGAGGAATTGTTTTTAATAATCCCCATTCAACTGCTTTATTTAACATTGCTCTTAAACATCCAAGTTCCCTATTTATTGTTGAACATTTTACTCCTTCATTTATTCTTTTTGTTTTGTAGTTTTCTATGTCTATTCCTTTTATTTCGTAAATGTATTTTCCTTTAAAGTAAGTATTAAGATTTTTTATGCTTGTAATGTCTCTCCTAAAACTTTTTTTGTTAATTCTGGAATATTTATTAAGATAAGTTTGGGTAAGTTCTTCAAATTTTATTTTTTCATTTCTTTTAATCTCTAAATATTTCCCTTCTATTATTCTTGTATGGATTGATGCTAAAGCTTTTTCTGCTTCTCTTTTTTTCTTACTTATTTTTTTTCTATGCCTTTTCCCTTGAAATGTAAAATCTATCCACCAATAACCATCTCTTTTAAATACTCTCATTTTTTTGTTTTTTATTATATACTAAACTTAAGATTTTATCAACTTTTTCTTCTATATTAACTGGATGGATTGTTTGTCTATCAATCCATTCATCAAGTTTAATTTTATCAAATTTCAATGACTTGTGGGAGAATTTAACATAAGGTATTTTCTTTTCATAAACCCACTTGTATAATGTTTTTACTGGTATTCCAAGATATTCACTTGCTTCTTTAATTGTTAGTAATCTTTTTTGTATTTTT
>DAORXQ010000064.1:0-7291 GCA_035371905.1 bacterium
AAAAATACAGAAATTGTTCCCATTATCATAATAGATAAAGCTCCTATATACCTGTCAATTAAAACTGATATACCACTTAAAAATTTTTTTTCCTGCTCTTTCACAATATAAAAAATTTTTACTATATCGCCACCCGCTGATGTTGGAAGAAAATTGTTAAAAAATAAACCTATCATTGTAAGTTTCCAAATTAAAAAATAGGAAAGTTTTTTTTTGAAATAAATTTCCAGTATATATTTAAATCTCAGAGCAAGTAAAAAATTTATTGAAAATATTGTAATAAAAGCAAATATTAGGGGTAAATAATTTGCATTTTTTATAATTTCAGAAATTTTCTTAAAATTGACTTTTTGTAAAATTAAGTAAATAAAAAAAACACTTATAAGTATTCTAACAATTGTAAAAATAACATTTTTTTTCACTTTTTTATTAATCTTAAAATTTCATTCCCAAACTTTTCTGCTGCTTCAGGACCATTTCCTGTTACAATATTTTCATCAATTTCTACCAGATTTCCTGTATAAATTGCCCCATTTTTTTTCAAAATTTCTGAAGCAGTGTAAAAACAGGTCGCTTTCTTTCCATTCAAAATACCTGCTTTGGCTAAAATCCCTGGAGCAAGACATATTGCTCCGATAACTTTTTTGCTTTTATAAAAGTTTTGAGCAAGTTTTAATGCATGTGTATTTGTAAATAAACTCTGGGAACCAATACCTCCTACAAAAATTATTCCATCATAATCATTCTCTTTTATCTCCTCAAGTGTAAGATTAATATCTATTTTTGTTCCAAGCATACCCTTAGCAATACCCTTTTTAACAGATGCAATGTCAACAATAATTCCATTTTTTTCAAGTATTTCTTTTGGAACTTTAAGTTCTTCATCTCTGAAATTTTCAAAAGCAATAACCATTAAAACTTTTTTTTCTTTTCCAGAAAGATTTGTGATTAAAAAAATTAAAGATAAAAAAGATAAAAAAATTTTAAATTTCATTTTCATCCCCCTTTTTTTCTTTTTTATTATTTTCATATATTTCTTTTATTTTGTGTAAAATACCATTTATAAATTTTGGAGAATCTTCGTCTCCATATTTTTTACTTATTTCAATCGCTTCATTTATACTTACAATTGAAGGGATATCTTCTCTGAAAACGATTTCATATGTTGCAATTCTTAAAATATTTCTATCAATATAACTCATTCTCTTTATATCCCAGTTTAAAGAAACTTTTGAAATTATCTCATCTATTTCTTTCATATTTTCAATAACTCCTTTTATTATTTCATCAGCAAACTTTTTTACTTTTTCATTTTCCTCAAAATTTTCAAGAAAAGTAGAATTAGTATCTTCTCTCATATCTATCATATATAAAATTTTCAATGCATACTCTCTTGCTTTTCTTCTTAACATATTTTTATTTTATCATCAATAATCAATGAACATCAATCCACGCTTTATATAATCTCCATCCATCTTTTAAAAACTCTTCATTAGCCCATATAAGAACTCCTTTATATCCTCTTTCCCAAATTTTTGTAAGTTTATCTGGAATTTCTGTCGGTTCTAATTCTCCTATAATGACTGGTTTTTCAATTAAAAGATTATAAAAATGATAATCAAGTGATGAGTTGTTTTCAAAACTGTCATAATAGTGAAATTGATAGAAATCTAAATTGAATTTTTTGTATTTACTAAGATAAACTCTTGAAAGTGCGCCAACCGTTATTTTTTCATTTCTTTTAATTGTCCTTATTAATTTAATAAATGCTGAAATGAAATTATCAACTTTGGAACTGTCCACTTTCAGATGTTCTGGTTCATTTATAATATCCCATCCATAAATTACTTTCTTCGTCTCAACTTTTCTAAAAAAACCTTCAAAAAGATTCAGTAACTCTTTCTGTACTCTTATATCATAAAAAATTTCGGGATGTTCTCCTACCTTAATTCCATTCTCTTCTTCTACTCCATCAGCAATTGTAAAATCAAAAAGAACTGGCAAAATTTTAATTCCTATATTTTCTGTAATCTCAATCAGTGTATTAAAATCTTTATAAACATATTTATCAAAAGTTAATCTATTATTGTCAAAAATAACTCCACTTCTTAAATCACAGAACAAAAAAACCCTTACAACATTCACTCCAATCTCTTTAAAAAATTTAAATTTTTCATTAAGAACTTCTTTATTTGAAGAAAAACCACCATGCTTATCTTCCCATGGATTTCTACCAATATCCCATCCATAATTTAACCAGGGTAAATTAATCCCTGAATTGAAAACAAAATCAGTATTTCTTAAATTTACTTCATCTATTTTTTCTCCATCAACAGAAAGATATATTTTTTCTCCATTTTCATCAAAAACAAAGTAATGATAAAAATTCCCTAAAATTATCTTTCTCAAAAGTTTTCCTGTAAAAATTTCATACATCTTTATTTCTGAACCGCCATCTTTATGATATACAACACCTATCACAAAATTATCAGGATGCCACGCAAGTACTTTTAAATCATTTTCTGCCTCATTTTCATCAAAAACATTAATTTCCTTTATTAATTCTCCATTTTTCAAAAATATTCCTATTCTACCATGATTATAAGGTTCTATTTCTTTTGCATAAAATTCACCATTAGGAGAAATTGCAAATTCAGAATTATTTATATCTCCGGATGGAGAAAAAATTGCATCTTTTCTGTCTTTAAATATATTAATTTTTTCTTTTTCAATAGATGGAATATTTAAAATACATCCGGTGAGAATAATTAAAAGAAAAATATACTTTTTCAATTTTATTTTTTCTCTTTTTTTTCTATAACAAGTTCTGCCTCTTCATAATCCTTTAAAAGTTTTATAAGTTTTTCTGCTTCTTTTGGAATAGAAACTTTTTTATCAAAAATTATCTCTTTCAATTTCAAACCCTTTTTCCCATAAAATTCTTCATTTGCCTTATCATCAGAAAAAATAGCTCCTCCCTCAAGAGATAAACCACCAAAAACACCTTTGCTTCTTCCATATGCAAGAATTCCTGCTCCTGGAGATACTTTCCCTTCAAATTCTCTACCAACAGGACCTGCAGCCACTCCAATATCAGCTCCTATTTTAACTTTTGAGGTCGTGAGCATTCTCAAACCATCCTCATTCATTATCAAAAGTATTAAATCTGTCATTTGAGCACCTATCTGCCATCCAAAACTTACTTGAATAGAAGCAATAAATCCAGGAGCACTCCATGTCCTTTTTTCTCTATCCCTTGAAATTATAATACCCTCCCCTCCCTTTCCAGCAAGTAAAAATCCACCTTTAAACTGTCTTATAAAAATAATTCCATAACATTCTTTGATAAGATTTACAGGAATAGAAACATCTGGCTGTTTTAACATATATTCAAGCAAATCTTCTGCAACTTTAAATCTTCTTATATATTTATCTTTTGTTTCAGAAAATCCTGTATTAAAAATCAATAAAATCAATAAAATCAATAATTTTTTCATTTTCTCTCCTTTTTTTTATTTTACCTCATGTATAGAATTATGGCAATCCCTCAACTGCAATAAAAGTATTTTCAGTAGGTATTGAAATCCCTTTTTCCTTTTCCATTATATCATATTTAAGTATTTTAAAATTTTTATCAAGGTAGTAAATCTTAATATTTTCTTTTACTGCCCCAAATCCCTGATCCACATTAGTAAAAACAACACCATCAGGAATATTTGGAAAAATAATAATTGTATTTTCCATTTCTTTTAAACTTGCTCCCGCAAAACCCTGATTAGATAATTTTTCTGTACCAGCTATTAATATTCTAATATTTTTAAATTTCATCTGAGGCCAATTAACAAATTCAACTCTCTGCATCCTGGATATTTTAGTAGAACATATAACGCCCGAAATAAAACCGAGAGTAAATATAAAAAAAAGTTTCTGTCTCATTTTCCCTCCTCAATTATTGCAATAACCTCAATTTCAATAAGAACATTTTTTGGTAAATTTGAAACTTCTACAGTTGTTCTTGCTGGTTTATTTTTAAAATACTGAGCATACACATAATTCATCTTTTCAAAATCATTTATATTTTTTAAAAAAACAGTGGTTTTAACAACATTTTCAAGATCTGCGCCTGCTTCAGTTAAAATATTTTTAATATTTTCTATCACCTGTTTAGTTTGACTAGTTATATCACCATTAACAACAGTATTTGTTTTAGGGTCAACGGGTATCTGTCCAGAAATAAAGATAAAATTTTTCCATTTAATTCCCTGAGAATAAGGTCCGACCGGTAAAGGTGATTTCTCTGTTATAATTCTTTCAAACATTTTTCAATTTTTTCTTTTAAATTGTCCATATATTTTTCTATTTTTTCCCCTCTTACTTCAAACATATCAACAATTTTACCACCTTCAGTTTCAACAAGTTCTATAAATTCTTTCATCGCTTTATTTTTTAAAAAACCACTTCCATAGGTTGTAAACAAAAAAACTTTTTTATTTTTCAGGTCAATATCTTCAAGAAAACTTCTAATATGTGGAGTTATTTTTCCAGCCCATATGGGTGTACCAATAAAAAGCAAATCATAATTTTCTATATGTGGAACTTTATCTATTTTTATTAATTTTTCAAAAATTGCATTAAAACAATTTTTCAAAAAACTGCATCTTTCTTTGCTCTCAATTTCAAACAAACTTACATCAAGATTTTTTGATTTGAGAATTTCATAAATTTTTACTGATAGTTTTCTGGTATTGCCAGTTAATGAAAAATAAACTATAATTATTTTCATTTTATTAAAAATTATAACATAAAGAAAAAAATGGAAAAAGAATTTTCTTTTCAGGAATTTGTAGAACTTTCTAAAGAAAGAAATGCATCAGATATTCATTTACAGGTTGGTTCTAAACCAATATTAAGGATAAAGGGAGACATTTTAAGAATAGAAGAGTATAAAAAATTGAGTGAAGATGATATTGGAAAAATAATTTATGAATTTTTACAGGAAAAGGAGAAGAAAATTCTTGAAGAAACAGGGAATCTTGATACTTCAATGAGTTTTCCAAATATTGGTAGATTTAGAGTAAATATATTCAAACAGAGAGGAACATTTGCTCTTGTTGCAAGAAGAATAACATCTACAATTCCTGATTTTGAAATATTAAACCTTCCGGAAAGTACAAAAAAAGTTTGTGATTATATAAACGGACTTGTACTTGTAACAGGTCCTACTGGAAGTGGAAAATCAAGTACTCTTGCCGCTATAATAAATAAGATAAACATAACAAGGACATGTCATATCCTGTGCATAGAGGATCCCATTGAATATCTTTATAAAAACGATAAAGCAATAATAACACAAAGAGAAATAGGTATAGATGTGAGAAGTTTTAAAGAAGCATTAAAATATGCTGTGAGACAGGACCCTGATGTCATTCTTATTGGAGAAATACGTGATGAAGAAACAGTAGAATTTGCTATACATTCAGCAGAAACAGGTCATCTTGTCTTTGGAACTTTACACAGTCAAAATGCACCTCTTACTATCGGAAGAATTTTGAATTTCTTTCCTGAAGTAAGACAACCACAGATAAGAAGAGATCTCAGTTTACATTTAAGATGTGTAATTTCTCAAATGCTTTTACCATCAATAAAAGAAGGTGTTCAAAGAGTCCCTGCAGTTGAAATAATGTTTGTCAATTCTTTGATTTCAAGATTGATTCTTGAAGGACAGGATAGTAAAATTCCAAAAGCAATAAAAGCAGGAAAAAATGAAGGAATGCAGGATTTTGAAGATTCTCTTTTAGACCTTTACAATAGAGGTTTTATTGACAAAGAAACTGCTTTAAAATATGCAGAAAATCCTCAATCACTTGATATGAAAATGAAAGGAATTTTCCTTGCAGAAGAAGGTGGAATTGTCATTTAATAATTCCTTAATTTCACACCTGTTTCAACAAAAATTTTATAATTTTCAATATGTCTGGGTAATAATTTAGGCCAGGTGTTAGGAGAAGAAGTAGGACATAAAATAAATCCACCCCCAGGTTTTCCCTCTTCTATAATTTTTTCAACAAGTTTTTTCATCTCATCCGGTTTTAAAGTATCAAAAGCACCATCTTCAACTCCACCTTCAAGACACATTTTGCCTTTACTTATTTCTTTCATCTCCTTTAATGTCATTTTAGATACAGGAGGAGGTTCTACCGGATTTAAGCAATCCACTCCCATATCTATAAATCTTTCTAAAACAGGTGCCATATCTCCATGACAGTGAACCCATACAAATTTCTTTTCATCATGAATTAAATCTATTATCTTTTTATCGTAATCAAAAACAAATTCATTAAAGTCATTTACAGATGCAAGAGGAGGTATACATAATTCAGGACCCACATAACCAAATCCATCCCCTATTTTATTTGATAGAATATATTTAACATAATTTTCTATTTCTTTAAATTTTTTCTCTATCATATTATGAAGGATTTCCCTATGGTCGTAAAGAAAAAAACTGAAAACCTCTGAACCCATAAATCTGTGAACTGCATACATTGCCTCATCAATTCCTATAAGTATCAGCCCTCTTTCTCCAACCTTTTTCTCAAATTCAAAATAAGAATCAATTTTTGGCAATTCCCTAATATCAGGCAATGAAAGAAACTTCTCTGCATCCTTTATATCTTCAATAAAATTTTTGATAACCCTTCCCGGAGATCCGCCAAGTTTATGCTTATAAACCTGAATTAAATCTCCTTTGGGTGCTTTAATCTTTGTTATTATTTCCTTCATTCCTTCCTTTTCTATAATTTTTTCTTCTGTTTCTATCCGATAGGGTAAAGGTGGGATTTCATCTTTTTTTGGTTCCCATATTTCAATTGTTTCAAGGTCATATTTTTCCACAAGTTCACATAATGGTTTAAAATTTTCAGTAGGAAAAACAGGACTTACTCCCCAAATCCTGATAGGCATTCTATCAACTTCTTCACATTTAAAAACTCTTTTCAATCTCTCTCTGTGAGTCATATTAAAAATTCATTATCTAATTAAAGTCGGGGCGCTCGGATTTGAACCGAGGACCTTCCGCCTCAGGCGGACGCGCTTAACCGGACTAAGATTCCTCTTCTATCCTACTAATTTTCAATTTTTTTAACTATTTTATCTGAAATTTATCTGAATAAGTCGGGGCGCTCGGATTTGAACCGAGGACTTTCCGCCTCAGGCGGACGCGCTTAACCAGACTACGATTCCTCTTCTATCCTACTAATTTTCAATTTTTTTAACTATTTTATCTGAAATT
>DAORXQ010000064.1:7391-10472 GCA_035371905.1 bacterium
TATCTGAATAAGTCGGGGCGCTCGGATTTGAACCGAGGACTTCTTGGTCCCAAACCAAGCGCGCTTAACCGGACTGCGCTACGCCCCGATTCTTTATTTTCTCTTTAATATACTCCCTTCCTTTTCCTGTCTTTAATTCCTTCTCTCTTTTTATCGCTTCCTTTCTACTATTATAACACTCTTTTAAAACTATTTCCCACTCCCCTTTCCCCTTTGTATACCTACTCCATCCTCTATTATGATATTCTAACCTCTTTTCTATATCTTCTGTCTGACCTATATATATTCTACCTTCTTTATTTTTTAATACATACACCCAGTACATATTTTTACTTAATATTTCTCGGATTTGAACCGAGGACCTTCCGCCTCAGGCGGACGCGCTTAACCGGACTGCGCTACGCCCCGAAATAAACTACAAATAATTATACTTTCAAAATCTGAAAAAATCAATTATAATTTTTGTATGAAAATAATAGTTGCTCCTAATTCTTTTAAAGGTTGTTTAACATCAATTGAAGTAACAGAAATAATTGAAAAAGAGATTAAAAAAATTTTACCTTCATCAGAAATCATAAAATTCCCTCTTGCTGATGGTGGAGATGGAACTCTTGAAGTTTTAAAAAGTTTAATCGGCGGTAAATATATTGAAATTGAAGCAACTGACCCTCTTAGAAGAAAAATAAAAACAAAATATATTAAAAAAAACAATGTTGCTTATATAGAGATGGCTAAAATTTCTGGCCTTGCACTTCTTAAAGAAAATGAAAAAAATCCTTTAAAAACAACAACTTTTGGACTTGGAGAAATTATAATTGATGCAATAGATAAAGGATGTAAAAAAATCTATATAGGGGTTGGAGGAAGCGCTACAAACGATGGTGGGACAGGTGCTTTAACTGCTATTGGTTTTAGATTTATTAATAAGAATGGAAAAATTATTTATCCTGGAAAAGGAGAAGACCTTTTAGGAATAAATAAAATTGAGTACCCTGAAAATTATGAAAAATTAAAAAAAATTGAATTTACAATCCTTTCAGATGTAAAAAATCCCCTGTATGGTAAAAATGGTGCTGCCTATGTATACGCTTTCCAGAAAGGTGCAAATGAAAGTATGGTTGAAATTCTTGACAATGGATTAAGAAATTATGCAAAAGTTATAAAGAAATATACAGGAATAGAAATAAATAAAGTAGAAGGTTCTGGTGCTGCAGGTGGAATCGTTGCTGGTTTTGTTTCTTTTCTCAAGTCAAAAGTTATTTCAGGTATAGAGTTTATTTTAAAAATAGGAAATTTTGAGGAAAAAATAAAAAAAGCAGACATTATAATAACAGGAGAGGGTAAAATTGATACTCAATCTTTTTTTGGAAAAGCAGTAGGAGTTATTTTGAAGTATTCAGAAAAATATAAAATTACTGTAATAGTTCTTGCTGGAATTGTTGATGAAAAAATTTACAGATTTTTAAAAAGTCCATATATCTCAATTTTCAGTATTGTTCCTGGTCCTGTTCCTCTTAAAGATTCAATTGAAAATTCAAAAAAATATTTGGAAATAAGGACAAGAGAGATTTTAAAATTGCTCAAAATTAATCTCTCTTGAAAAATTTTGTTTAATTTTTTATAATTTTTTTAAGAAGATGAGAAAAATAATTTCAGTTATTATTTTACTTTTTTATACTCAACAAGTTCTTTCATTTTCTTTTTTTCAACGTTATAAACCAGAAGAACTTTACCCTATATCTTCTGAATATTTTAAACAGAATTTTAAAAAGGTAAAAAGAGAAAAAATTAAAATTCCTGAAGGGGTATTGATTTTACCTCTTCTTGATAAAGAAAGTAAATTAAATTCTTTGGGTACCCTGATATCTATTCTGGCAACATATAAGTATATGTATCTCCCAGAAAAAAAATTGAATATTTTGATGCCAGATTTAGAATCTATTTTTGGAAACAATTTTTACAAAGATGGAAAGATTATTAATTTTCGCCCAAAACAGATAAAGAGATTAATGGAAGAAATGAGAGTTAATACTTATGTTACCGGCTTCTTCATACATAATAATAAAAATTTTCATGTTGAGTTAAGATTTGAAGGTCCCAAAGGAGATTTTAATATTGGTAGAGAAGGAAAGATAGAAGAAATTATCTACATTCCATCATGGATTGCAGAAAATGTTTATAAATATCTTGGGGTTAGAATTTCAAAAGAAAAAAGGGAATTTATGAATAAGTTAGATTTTTACGATTGGAGGGATATGGTTGAAGTTGCAAGTGTTGAAAATCTCCTTTTTAAAAATATTTACTGCCTGACTCCTGCTGATGATAAAAAACTTTTAAATACATATAGAAAATTTTATCTAAAAAATCCTGATTCAATATTTCTCATAATAAGATATGCTAATGCTTTGTGGGAAATGCATAATGACAAAGAGGCCTTGGATGTTCTTGAAAGAGTAATGAAAAAATATCCTGATTGCGAAAGAATACTTTTATGTTATTGTCATATCCTTGATTCAAAAGCTTATGAACCATGTGGATATGATAGAGTTATTGTCCCCATTCTTATGAAACTCTTAAAAACAGAATATTTAAATAAAAATGTTTATTCTACCTTAATTGGAACATATAAACCTTATAACCTATGGGAAGAATGTGAAACTTTATATAATTTCTGGGTAGAAAACGACCCGAATTATTATTTACCATATCAGGAAAGGGGAAAGTTTTATATTGAGTATGCATGGTATGCGAGAGGTGGTGGATGGGCTTACACGGTTACAAAAGAAGCATGGAGGAAATATTTTCAAAGATTAAATCTTGCAGAAAAAGATTTACTAAAAGCTGTTTCATTAAATCCTGAAGCATATAATGCGTATGCCAGACTTGTTCAAATTGGTTATGAAATGGATAGAAGTTATGAATATATAGATTATTTTTATAAAAGAGCAATAGAAATTCAGCCTGAAAATGTATCTGTCTATTTTCAAAAATTCTTTAAGTTACAGCCAAAATGGGGTGGTTCATTAGATGAGATGTATGATTTTATTGATGAACTTATAGAAAAAAATTGTAAAGATTTTA
>DAORXQ010000065.1 GCA_035371905.1 bacterium
ATTGAAGTAGATTTTGAAAAAGAAAAAGAGTTTAATTTAATTCAATTCATTTTTGATGCAGATACTGATAAAGAATATACTCATATCCCTCCTTTTTACATTCCTCCTGCAATTCCAGAAGAGTTTAGAATATATGCACAAAAAGATGGAAAATGGGAAAAAATTCTTGAAATAAAAGGAAATACCAATTATTTTTGCAGATATAAATTTAAAAAAGTGAAAAGCAGAAAAATTAAGGTGGAATTTTTAAAAACAATTGGTGAAAGCCCTGTATATGTTTATGAAATGAGGGTATATAATGTTAAATAAAAAGGAGGAGATTATGCAGGTAAAAGAACTTTTCAATCTTGAAGGTGAAAATGCAATTGTTACAGGAGCAAGTCAGGGACTTGGAAAAGAAATGGCTATTGCTCTTGCAGAAGTTGGTGCAAATATCGCAGTTGTTGATATAAATAAAGAAAAAGGGGAAGAAGTAGTAGCAGAAATAAAAAATATGGGAAGAGAATCCCTGTTTATAAAATGTGATGTCTCAAGTGAAAAAGATGTTGAAAATATGGTAAAAGAAGTAAAAAATAAATTTGGTAAAATTGATATACTTGTTAATAATGCAGGAATTGTCAGTAATTTTTCGGCAGAAGAAATGGATTTAAAAGAATGGGAAAAAGTTATAGATATTGACCTTACAGGTGTTTTTATATGTGCTCAAAAAGTAGGTAGAGAAATGATTAAACAGAAAAAAGGAGTTATAGTCAATATTGCTTCTATGTCAGGAATAATCGTAAATAATCCTCAACCTCAATGTCATTATAATACAGCAAAAGCAGGAGTTATTATGCTCACAAAATCACTTGCTGCAGAATGGGCAAAATATAATATAAGGGTTAACGCTATAGCACCCGGTTATATGGGAACAGATATGGTCAAAAGAGCATTTCCAAAATACGGTCAAAACTGGATTCCTTTAATTCCAATGGGCAGAATAGGCGAACCATATGAAATTAAAGGTCCTGTTGTTTTCCTATGTTCCAGAGCATCAAGTTATATAACTGGAAGTGTTCTTGTGATGGATGGTGGATATACTGTCTGGTGATTGTTAAACAAATTCTCTATCAAGACATCTATACTGAATTGCTTCTGAAATATGATGTGGTAAAATTTTTTCTGAATTATCAAGGTCCGCTATAGTTCTTGCCACTTTTCTTATTTTATCATATGCACGGGCAGATATTTTTAGATTTTCAATTGCATTTTTCAGTAAATATTTTGCCTCATCTGATAAAATACAATATTTTTTTATCTGAGAAGAATTCATATGAGCATTAAAATATATACCCTCATTTTTAAATCTTTCTTTCTGTATTTCTCTTGCCTTTTCCACTCTTTTTCTTATACTTTCCGAATCTTCCTCTTCTTTTTCTTCAAACAAAATATTTGCGGGTAAACTTGTAATTTCTATATGTATATCAATTCTATCAAGTAATGGACCTGATAATTTTTTTCTGTATTTTAAAATTTGTGATAATGTGCAGTGGCATTCTCTCTGACTGTCTCCATACCAACCACATGGACATGGATTGGTTGCTGCTACAAGTAAAAATCTTGAAGGAAATTCAAGCCGGCCTTTTGCTCTTGAAATATTTACTTTTCCATCTTCAAGAGGTTGTCTGAGTCCTTCAAGAACATCTCTATGAAATTCGGCCATCTCGTCAAGAAATAAAACACCATTATGTGCCAAACTGACTTCTCCAGGCTTTGGAATTGCTCCACCACCAATTAATGCAATATCTGAAATTGTATGATGTGGACTTCTAAATGGTCTTTCAAAAACAATGGGTTCTTTTAAAATACCGCTTACTGAATGGATTTTTGTTATTTCAAGTGCTTCTTCCAGTGTAAGAGAGGGTAAGATTGTTGGTATTCTTCTTGCTATCATTGTTTTTCCGCTTCCAGGTGAACCAATCATTAAAATATTATGTCCTCCGCTTACAGCAACTTCAACCGCTCTTTTAACATACCTCTGCCCTTTTACTTCTTTAAAATCCACATCATATTTATTCCTTTTATTAAAAATTTCCTCAATATCTGATTTAACAGGCTCAATTTCTTTTTTTCCTTTTAAAAATTCAATGCATTCATTTAAATTTCTTACAGGATAAACATCCACTTCTTTTATGATTGACCCTTCAAGAGAGTTCTCAAAAGGAAGAATAATTTTTTTTATTTTCATTTCTTTTAACTTTAAAACCATAGGTAAAATTCCTGAAACTGGTCTTATTTCTCCATTCAAAGCAAGTTCTCCAACAAAATAAAATTCATCAACCCTTGATTGTTTTATTTCTCCATTTGCAGTGAGTATTCCAATGGCCATAGGGAGGTCAAAAAAAGGACCTTCTTTTTTAAGGTCTGCTGGAGCAAGATTTATTGTTATTTTACCTGATGGAAAATCATATCCTGAATTTTTAATTGCTGGTTTTATTCTATCCTTACTTTCTTTAACTGCCTGGTCAGGAAGTCCAACAATTGAAATACCGGGAACTCCTTTTGAAATATCAACTTCAATCTCAATCGGATATGCATCAATTCCCCATATCGTGAAAGAAGAAATTTTTGAAATCATTTTAAATCTCCAAACTTCTTATTTTTTCATAAATTATAAATTAAGTTGACATAAGTTTTCAAATAATTATAAAATTAAACTATGGAAAATAAAGGAAGAACAGGATTATCTGCATATTCTCTAAATATTTTCAGAGAGTGTGAGAGATGTTTTTATTTACAGGTAAAATATAATATCACAAGACCGAGAGGACCAATGCCCTCAATTGCAACAGGTATTGATTCTCTAATAAAGGACTATTTTGAACATTGCAGAAAAAAAGAAAAATTACCACCTTTTCTTAAAGGAAAGGTTGAAGGAAAATTAATAACTGATCTTAAAAAAACATACTACTATGACATTGAAAATTTTAAAAATTATTATCTCTGGGGACGTCTTGATGAAGTAATACAACTACCAGATGGACTTTATATACCACTTGACCATAAAACAAGAGCAAACTTACCTAAAGGGGAACCACACGATGCGTATAAGTTTCAACTCGGTGTTTACTCACTTCTTTTGAAAAAAGAAAATAAAGGAAAAGAAGTTGATTTTGGCTATCTTGTTTATTACTATCCTGAAAAAAAATTTACTGACTATGATGCAGATGAAATCAAACACATAATAAACTTTAATTTTGAGGTTAAAGAAGTAAAACTGGATATAAATGATATCAAAAAAAATGTTGAAAATGCTATAAATTGTCTTGAATTAGAAAAATTACCTGAAAGTGGAAAAGATTGCGAATACTGTAAATGGATAGAAAACACAAAAAAAATTTATTATATAGGAAGCACGATTGGAGAAATAAAAAAAGAAAAAGTAGAAGAAGGGATTATCGTAAAGGTAGAAGAAATTAAAGAAGAAAATATTAAAGATATACCTGAAAAATCAGTAGAGATGGAAACAACTGAAATAGAAGAAAAAAAATTAATTTCTCCACAAGAAATTAAAAAAGGGAAGAAAAAGAAAGAACTTCCAGAATCTCTTTTTTAACTTTTTTTAATTGACCTTAAAAAAGAATAAACAAAAAGAAAAGTTATAACACTCCATGAAATACCTAGCATAAACCATCCGCTAAGTTTCAATTTTTTCTCCTTTTTTACTCCATGAAATTTTAACAAGTATACAGAGCACAATAAAAAGTAAAAGAAGAATAATTCTTGTCATAAAAACAAAAGGGATATTTTCTTTTGGTATATTTTTCAAAAGCAATGTTGGAATAGCATACTGAACTGTCCATGAAATTAAAATACATATCAAAAATAAGGGAGTTATGTATTTTATTATAAACTTGTAGAATTTAGGAAGTGTTATATCTGAACCTGAATGCATTTCTTCCCATGCATTCTCCATACCAAAAACCCATGCAAAAAGAATTGTCTCAACTGTTGCAAAAACAACCAATGAAAAAGTTCCTCCCCAGAAATCAAGTTCATCAACCACTCCTTTTGCAAGAAACAAAACAGAAAGATTTGAAAGCAAAAAACACAAAATACCAAAAACTAAAACACTTCTTTTTTTTGACAAATTAAATTCATCTTCTAAAAATGCAATTGCTGGCTGAGCAAGAGAAATTGAAGAGGTAAGTCCAGCAAGGAAAAGTAAAAAAAACCATAAAATTTCAAAAATTTTTCCAAAAGGAAGTGACTTTAAAATTAAAGGCATTGTAACAAAACCCAGATTAAAAGTTCCCTGATTTGCAACTTCTTTAATACCAACAGGACCAAAAAAAACAAAGGCAGCAGGAATAACTATACTTCCCCCAAGAATAATTTCAGCAAACTCATTTGCACTTGCACTGGTTAAACCTGAAAGTAAAACATCATCATCTTTACTTAAATAACTTGCATATGTAAGAATTACTCCAATGCCCACACTCAAAGTAAAAAATATCTGGCCTGCTGCTGAAAGCCAGACCTTTGCATCCTTTAAAGAAGAAAAATTAGGATTCCATAAAAATCCAAGTCCATTTAAAGGAGACCAATCAGGATTTGCTGGGTTTTTCAGAGTAAGAACTCTGATAACCAAAACTATAGCAAAAATAAAAAGCGATGGCATTGCAATTTTACATACATTTTCTATCCCTTTTTTTATACCATAGTAAACTATTAAAAGATTTAAAAAGAAGGTTATTATAAAGAAAAAATATGCAGGCAGAATTGATGAAAAATACTGATTTTTAACAACTCCCTGATATCCCTGTAAAAATGCAACCATCTCATTCTGGGTAGTAATTGAAGAAAAATCACTTCTGAAAGGGAAAAAAACATAAGCGAGAAGCCATGATTCAATATATATGTAATAAATAAAAATGGCTATTGGTCCAAAAATTCCTATAACTCCAAAATATTTAATAAATCTGTTTTTTTTCCATAATGTATGAAATATCCCAGGAGCAGTTCCATGTCCAAAACCACCTCCAAATCTTCCTATTGTCCATTCTATCCACATTAAGGGTATACCAAGCAAAAAAAGAGAGATAAAATAGGGAATTATAAAAGCACCACCGCCATTTTTTACTGCCTGAACAGGGAATCTTAAGAAATTACCAAGTCCGACTGCACTTCCCGCAACAGCAAGTATAACTCCTAACTTACTTCCCCATCTTTCTCTTTTCATATTCTTATAGATTTAATTTCCTTAAAAATTCAACACACTTTTTATAACCTATTTCTTTATCCTTCCCTTCATATTCAACACACCAAACACCCTTATAATTATTTTCCTTTAAGATTTTTATTGCTTCAATTACAGGAATTTCCCCTTCGCCGAGAACCTTTCCAACATAATCTCCTCTGGTTCCTGTCCCATCCTTTATATGAGTGTGTAAAGTATAAGGTGCTATCGCTTTATATATTTCAATTAACTTTTCTACAGGATAACCGTACCATCTATAATTCATTGTATCAAGATTTGCACCAAGATGTTTTGACTTTATCTTTTCAAATATTTCAAGTTGAAATTCATAATCATTTGTTGTTGTTCCATGATTATCAAGAGCAAGAAAAACATTTTCTTTTTCTGCAAATTCTACACTCCTTTCAACACCTTCAATTATCAGTTTTTTATAATCACTGGTATCAACTCCTTCCTTGGGCCAGCCACCATCCATCCTTATTATATTACAATCTATATCTTTAATTCTTTTGCATAACTCACCCATCAACTTAATCTGTTCTAAAAATTCTTCTCTTGTTTTCTGTAAAAAATCATTCCCTGCACTTACCTGAGAAACCTTTACATTGTATTTTTTTGTCAACATCAATGCTTCTTCTAAATTTTTTCTGGAAATTTCAATATACTCAACAGAATTCTCACTGCACCAGTTAAAAATATCCTCTAATCTCTGAAATGAAAAATTATATGCAATCACACCTATTTTTTCCATTTTTTCTCCTTTTTTGTTTTTAACTTTAAAATTATTTTAATATATTTTCTGGAAAATTTGAAGTTTTTGAAGTATAATATTTTAATGCTATATATAATTGGAACTCCCATAGGTAATATTAAGGATATTACTTTAAGAGGGCTTGATGTTTTAAAAAGTGTTGATTTGATATTATGTGAGGATACAAGGGAAACAAGTAAACTTTTGAATTACTATAATATAAAGAAACCTCTTTTAAGTTATTACAAAGAAATAGAAAAAAAGAGAGTAAAAAAGGTTATAGAATTGTTAAAAGAAGGTAAAGAAATTGCACTTGTTTGCGATAGAGGGACACCTGGAATCTCAGACCCTGCTTACTTACTTGTAAATGAGGCATATAGAAACAACATAAAGGTGGTTCCGATTCCGGGTCCATCTGCTTTAACTGCTGCAATGAGTATTTCAGGTTTTCCTCTTAAAAAAGTTTATTTTTTAGGGTTTTTGCCAAAAAAAGAGATTGAGAAAAGAAAGATTTTTGAAAGGTTTAAAGAAGGAGAGGAAGCAGTTATTTTTTTTGAATCTGTTCATAGAATTGATAAAACTATAAATTTACTTGCTGAAATTATGCCAGAAAAAGAAATATGTATTTGCAGGGAATTGACCAAAATGTTTGAAGAAATTTTAAGAGGAAAAATTAAAGATATAAATGAAGTATTTAAAAAACATAAGAAAAAAGGAGAATTTGTTTTAATTATAAATGGAGGTGAAAATGGCTTTTAAATTTTTAAGGAAAAGAAAAAATGTCAGAATTATACTCTGGATTATTACAGTTCTTATTATTCCCGGTTTTTTCTTATGGGGAGTTGGAATTGAAGGAAGCAGAAAAACACAGTATGCAGCAATTGTTAACAGGGAACCGATAACTTTAAGAGAATTTTATGACCAGTTATGGAAAATTGAAGAAAAATATAGAGAAATTTTTGGGGAAAGTTATAATCAAATCAGGAATAAATTAAATCTTGAAAAAAATGTTCTTGAAAGTATGATTAGGGAAAAGATATTATTACAGGAAGCAAGAAAAAGGAGAATAAGAGTTTATAAAAATGAAATAATAAATGTTATGAAATCCGACCCGGTTTTTAAAAATGAAAAAGGTGAATTTGATGAAGAGAAATATAAACAGATAATAAGTAACTATCCTGATGAAGAACTCGCAAAAATTGAAGACCAGATAAAAAAAGAAATATTAATTCAGAAACTCAAAGACCAGGTTGTATCGGAAACAAATATAAATGTGGATGAAAAGGAAATAGATGATTATTTAAAAAATGCAGGAACTGAAAAAATTGATAGAGAAAATATAAGAAAAATGATTTTATGGCAGAAAAGGGAAAAATATTTTGAGGACTGGTATAAAAAAACAAGAGAAAAATCAAAAGTTATGATTTACTTAACACTTGAAAATAAAAATGGTTGAAATTAAACCTTTCAAAGGATATATTTATAATCTTGACAAAATTGGAGAAATGAGTAAAGTTATTTCTCCTCCATGGGATTTAATAAATGAAGAACTTGAAAAAAAACTTTTATCATTATCTGAATTTAATATTGTAAAATTGATTTCTAAAGAAAATAATCCTGATGATGTATATGAAACTTTAAATAATTGGATTGAAAACAAAATATTAATTCAGGACGATAGAGAAAATTTTTATTTTCTAAAAGAGAATTTTGAATATGATGGGAAAAACTATGAAAGGAAAGGAATTTTTGGGATTTTAAAGATAGAGGATTTTGAAAAAAGAAATATTATACCCCATGAAAGAATTTTTCAAAAATATTCAGATAACAGATATAAAATTCTTGAAAAATGTAAAAGTAATTTCTGCCCTGTTTTTATGTTATATCCGGATAAATGTTTTCAAATAGAGAATATAATAGATGAAGAAAAAAACTATTTTACTGGTTACATAAATAATGAGAAATTCAGTTTTGGTAGAATAGAAAGCAGGGAAAAAATTATGAAGATAGAAGAAATTTTTAAAGAAAAGGTAGTTTTTATTGCAGATGGTCACCACAGATACAACGCCTCTTTAATGTTTTACAAAAATAATCCAGAAGAAAGAAATAAGTATTTACTTGTTTATCTTGCAAATATTGAATCAGACGGAGTTATAATTTTACCCACTCACAGATATATTCCTTCAGAAGTAAATTTAAACTTTGATAAAAATTTTGTTGATATCCTTAAAGTAAACGATAAAGAAGAAATGGAAAAATTACTGGGTACGAGTAAAGAAAGAAAAATAGGGATGTTTTATAATGGTTTTTTTTATATCTTAAAAATAAAAAATTATGAAAAACAATTTAAAGAAGAAGGTCCATATTTAAAACTTGATACATTTTTAGTTGATAATTTTTTGATTAAAAATTTTGTTGATATAAAAGAGAATGTTGAATTTCTCTATCACAGTTCAAAGGAATATCTATTAAATGAATATAAAAAAAGAAAAAATGGAGTTATTTTCTTTTTAAATCCTGTTAAAAAAGACATATTTATAGAAATGTGTTTAAATGGAAAACTTATGCCACAGAAATCAACTTATTTCTTTCCTAAGGTTCCTTCAGGCCTTGTAATTTATGTTTTCCCAGACACGTAAAAAAAATAAAATTCAAAATTTTGAAATTTTTTTTTAAAAGTAGTAAGATTAATCAAAAAGGAGGATTTATGAAAAATCTATTTTTGTTGTTATTTCTGGTTTTAAGTATTTTTTATTCAAATCTTTTTTCTGAAAGTAATTTCCCATTGAAAGATGGTGATACATGGGTTTTCCTCGGAGATTCAATTACTGCTCAAAAACTTCATACAAATTATTTTGAAGGATATTGTTTTACTCGTTTTCCGAAATGGAATATTCACTTCAGAAATTCGGGTGTTGGTGGAGATACAATACCTCGTGCTCTTGCAAGATTTGACTGGGATGTTGCTGCATGGAAACCAACTATTGTTAGTGTTGAACTTGGAATGAATGATTCAGGAGCAGGTCCTGATAGTGTTTCTATCTATATAAATGGGATGGAGACACTTATAAAAAAAATAAAAGAAATAGGAGCAATGCCTGTTATTTTTTCTCCAAGTCCTGTGAATGACGGAAGTACACAGAATAATTTAATAGGAAGAAATATAACTCTGGATAAATATACAGTTGCACTTGAAGAATTTACTAAAAATAACAGTATAATTTTTGCAGACCAGTTCCATTTTCTTGTAAATTTATGGGGAAAGAATAAAACAATTGAAGAAATTTATAGATTTGCAGACCTTACCAGAAATATACTCACAAAACCTGATCTACCTGCACCTGAACTTTTAAAAAAGTGGCTTGAAGAAATGGGAAAAAGCGAAATATTAAAAAAAGGAGTAAATATAGGAGGAGACCCTGTTCATCCTGGACCTGTTGGACAACTTATGATGTGTGCAATTTTACTTGAAAAATTAAATGCACCAAAACTTATAAGTAAGGCTGTAATAGATATTTCAAACAAAAAAATAGAGCAAGTTCAGTGTAAAATTACAAATTTAAAAATTGAGGAAGAAAAAATTTCTTTTGATCGGATTGATGATTGCCTGCCAATGCCAATACCACCGGAAGCAAAGGATGCCCTGATAATTTATCCGCAAATCGCTGATTTAAGTCAATGGATTTTAAAGATAGAAAATTTGAAAAAGGGTGAATATGAAATTTTTATAGATGGAGTATCAGTTGCAACTGTATCATCAGAAGAACTTAAAAATGGATGGAATTTATCAACTGTTTTTAAAGGTCCAGTATATCAGCAGTGTTTAGAGGTTCTTTCGGCAATTTCTCTCAAAGAAAATCTTGTTTCAGAATGGAGAAAATTGTCTTCTTTACAGGCAAAATCACCAACAGAAGAAAATAAAACAAAACTACAGAATTTAACAGAACAGATACTTCAGGCAGACCAGAAGATAAAAGAAACTGCACAACCAAAAATTCACAACTTTACAATCTCTCTTAAAAAATAACACAAAAGGATGCGAAAAATGAAAAGAGGCGTATCGGCAGTTTTCAGTATTTCAATTTTCTTTTTCTCAACATTTCTTTATGCAGGAAGACCTTTAACAACGGATGATGCAGAGACAATTGAAAAAGGGAAATTTGAACTTGAAATAGGATATGACTGGATAAAGAATATTGATA
>DAORXQ010000066.1:0-3889 GCA_035371905.1 bacterium
AAAAGAAAATCATTTCAGACACAATTTCAGATATAAGAACTTTAAGTAATTCAGATTATAGTAGAACTAAAATAAAGGAACTAACATTAAAATTAATGGAGCAAGAAATAGAATATTCAAATAATTTAAGGCAAATCCAAGAGAGAAATTTGAAAGATTTAAAAGATTCTATAGAAAAAGAAACCAAAGCATTTGAAATTAGAAAAAGGTCTTCAAGTGAATACTATCAATTTTATTATACTATTTTAACTAAGATACGAAACTATGAAGGTATAGTAGACCAAGATAGAAAAGAGTTAATGGATGAATATTATAGAAAGTTAAGAGAGGTTGAAGAAAAAATTCTTACTGATAGACTCAAAAATTTAGATGATTTAATAAAAACAGAGACATTTACTACCGAGTATAGAAAAAGTTTGATAGATTCTTATGTGAAATATTTGGATTATGGTTTATCTAAAGGATTTTTAACTTATCAAGAATTTAATGAAAAATTATTAGATATAACTATTCAAGGGTATTCTAAAATCTTAAAAGAGACTGCTTTGATGGACCCATTTTCATCTATAACTGATAGATTAATAAATTTCGGGAATTATATTTTAACTTATTTAAGCCAGTATAGAGAATCTATTCAAGTTTTACTTCCTGAAGAAAGATTAAAAATATTTAGTCAGATATTAGATTCTGTTTCAGAGCATATTAAAGAACAAAAACTAACTTCTGCTGATATAGAAAACATCTTCAATCAAACAAAATTTAAAGAAGTTATTACTAATCTTGGTGATATTTTAGGTTTAGCTCCTGAAATTATAAATCAATCCTATGGGAATTTACTAAATAACTTAACCACAAACAATCAGAAATTAATAGATTTAATTAATCAAACAAAAGAAATTTTAAGAGATTCATTTGAATCCATTATCCAAGATTTTTCAACTGGTTTTTATTCTCTGACTAATTTAACAAGTCAATTAATAGTAAACTTCGGAGCCAAACTTAAGGAGTATTTAATTGATAGATTCATTAACCAACTTAATATATCTGAAAGAATAAGGGAACTCTTTAATAATCTCAAGCAATCAATTTCGTATGATGAAATTACAAAATTCTTTTCAAATTTAGTTGATGAATTAAGTGTTTCTTTATCTAATTTTCTTACTCAATTCCAAGAATTATTTGATAGATTATCTATAGACCAAGCTATACTTAATTTTAAAAAACAAACTTTTGATAATATTCTTAATATATTCAAAGAATTTATTGACAACTTATACCTAAAGGGTCAATCAATAGAACAAGCTTTCTTAGATTTAAAAATAAACATAGTGAAGTCTTTATTGAAACTAATAACTGATATAATCACAACCTCAAAACTATTAACTCCAGAATTTATGAGAAATCTATCAGAAGCTATTGACCAAGCATTACAAGGTAATTATGTATTACTCAGAAGATTAGTCACAAATTTCGCTGATAAAGTTTTATCTTTACAACCAAGAATTCAAAGAATCTATAAAGAAGTAGTATCTGCTTTTGGTTTGACTATAGAAGATATTTCAGATTCAATTAGTGAACCAACTAAAAGATTAAATAATTCAATCCAAGAATCAGTTTCAAGTCTTGAAGAAAGTATTACTGAGGCTGGTAATGAAATTTCAGAGTTTACTGATAGTTTTGCTGGTTTAATTGAAAGTTCCCGTTCAAGATTAGAATCTTCTATTTTATCAAGAGTTCTACAATTAAGATTAAAAGCTGCGGAGAGGAGTTATCTTTTAAGAACAGGTGAAGCTAAAATCTTGGGTAGGATTCCAGGTTTTGGTCAAGTTCCTACTTTACTTTCAGAATCACCTGTTATTAATAAAACTATAAATATTTCTTTCAAAGGTCTTTCTTTTAGTGAACAGAAGAAAGTATTTGATTTATGGCAAGAAAAAGAAGAATTTTCTAATTTAACTAAATGGGATTAAATTATGAATAAAGTAAAGTTAGGAAATTTAGATTTAGATTATAGGTTTAAGTATAAATACAGACCAAACAAAAGATTAGCTATTGAGAAAACTATAGATTCTGTAGTAGTTCAATCTTCTCCATTTGTTTTACAAGATACTTTAATTGAATGGGAATATCCTTATGCATCAAGTTCATTAAGAAATTATATTCTGAGTCTTTATCAATCAGGTGCAGTAACAACCTTTATAGATTATGATAATCAAAGCTATAATATAATGTTAACTGCATTTGAAGAAGAAGAAAAAAATTCAATGTATAATTTAAAAGGAACTTTTATAATAATTTCAACTTAAAACAAGAGAGAAGTTCAATGAGGAATAATGATATAATAAAGAATGAGTATGAAAGGGTTCCACATACACCGAGATGGAGTATAGAAAAGGGTGTTTTTCTAACTCCAAATATTCCAATTGTATTTGACCCACCATTACTACTTTCACCACTTGGAGCTGAAATTTCAATATTTTGTTGTCCATTACTCTGTTATAGACACCCAACTTGTAATAAAATCAAGTTTGAATGGACTTCAATTCAAGGAACAGACTATTATGAAATCCAAATCTCAGATTCAACTGATTTTTATGTAGTTCAACCTCCATATGATATTGGAAATTGTCTCATAACTAAAATTACAAATAAGAATTATATTGAAATAGATTTATCTCAGGAATGTTGTCCTATTGTATATAAAGATACTATTTATTGGCGTGTAAGAGCTAAGTTTAGTGGTTTATATTCCAGATGGTCAGCAATTGGTTCTTTTAGATTAAAGACTTCTTGGTGTGGAGAAGGTTCTTGTATAGATGTTCCTTGTGGCACTTGTGAAACAACAATAGAAACTTGTACTACTTGCGATATTTGTGATACTTGTGATGTTAATGATGCCTGTAAAAATCTTTGTCAATCTTGTGATGCTTGGTGTATGACTACTAATGATACTTGTTATGCACCTGAGAGTTGCACTCGTTGTGAAGGTTGTGATACTTGTGATACTTGTGATAGGTGTATGGTATGTGAGCCTTGTGAAAATTGTCAGAGTATTTGTCAGGCTTGTGAGCAATGTGATATTTGTGAAATTTGTCAGAATTGTGAATCTGTATGTCAAGGTTGTGATACTTGTGATATTTGTAATACTTGTGATATATGCCAAAGTTGCCAGAGTAATCAATCTACTTGTCAAGTATGTGATGCTTGTGATATTTGTGAAAGAAATCAAGGTTGTAATACAGGACAATGTTCTACTTGTTTAACTTGTCAAAGTATATGTGAAGTATGTGAAACTGATGTCTGTAGAAGTGGTGAGAAATGTAGTACTCAATGTGAATTATGTGAAACAGGACAAACTTGTAGCACTACTTGTGAAGTTATATGTCAAGTCAATTTAGATTGTTGTCAAGTATGTCAGTCTTGTGAGCGTTGTGATAAATGTGAGAAATGTCAGAATTGTGATAGTTGTATGTCTTGTCAACCTTGTGAGTCTTGTGAGAATTCATCACAAGGAATTTGTATTGTATGTGATGGCGAAGTTTCTTGTCCAACTGATAATTGTGGTAAATGTATGGTGTGTGAGCCTTGCGAGAAATGCCAAACTTCTTGCCAAGGATGTGATACTTGTGATAGTTGTGATAAATGTGAACGAAATGAGGTTTGTAATACTTGTGATACTTTACTTGAAAGATTAGTTAATGTGGATTGTGTTTATAATATAGCGACAATTCCAGATTGTGGTATTTGTCAAAGAGCTTTTGACAAACCCACTATTTATTGTAATGCGAAAACTTTATTTAAAAAATATAAAGTAGAAATCTCAAGCTTACTTGATAATCAAGGGAATAAAATCCATCCTAATTTAGAAGGGATTTTTGAAATACAATGG
>DAORXQ010000066.1:3989-10183 GCA_035371905.1 bacterium
ATGGAAAATAGAGTATCTGGATGTTGTCCTGAGAAAGATACAGGTCTTTGGATAACGAATTTAAATTTTTGGTTAACCAGTGGGTGTAATTTCAGGTGTAGATATTGTTATGAAAACAAAATAAAAGATTTACCTATAAAAACAGCAGATAAAGAGATAATAAAGCAGTTATTAAACTGGTTTTTTGATGATAGAATCTCAGGTAAAAACAATAATTTAAGTTTAAACTTTTTTGGTGGTGAACCTTTATTATATCCAGATTTAATAGAGTTTACTTGTATAGAAGGCAAGAAATTAGAAGCTAAAACAGGTAAAAGAATTTCATTCTCAATGACTACTAATGCTTCATTATTAACGAAAGAAATGGTAGAATTTTTTAAGATTTTCAATATGGGATATTTAATATCTCTTGATGGTGATTTAGATACTATGTTAAGATGGCGTGGTATACAGGATTCAGAAAAAAACTTAGAAATACTCAAACGAACAGAAGACAATGCGAGACTAATTTATCAACTATATCCTAATCTTACTACAAGAATTACATTACCAAATTCTGAATTGAAAAGAATATTTCATAATACTTTATATATCTATTCACTGGGTTGTAATAATATTTCAGCACATATAGTAACTGATGGAGCAGGTGAAATACAATCAGATGGAGTAGAAGACTACAAACAACAAATGGAAGAGATGTATTATTGGTTAAAGAGTTTCTTGATTAGAGGCCAAAAGATTCCATATTCTACTGTAGATAAATGTTTAAACCATAGAGGCAATCCTTTAGAACAAGGTGCTTGTGGAGCTGGAAAAGGATTTTTAGGGATAAGTCCTGATGGTGGAATATATCCTTGCCATAGGTTTGTTATATGGGATGAATGGAGATTAGGTGATGTATTCCATTATGAATTAGACAATGATAAACGAAAGATTTTTATTAATTTCAAGCGTAAAAATTTAGAGAGATGTTTGAACTGTGAATCAAAGACTTGTCACTCTCAATGTTATGCTTCAAATTATGCTAAATTTAAGAATATTTTTAGTATTCATCCGCTATATTGTGAAATAAAGAAAATAGAAGAAAAAATAGCAGATAGATTAAAAAATGACCCTGATATTATAAAAAGACAGATAAAGACTCAAAAAAATAAGATTAATGATTTACAAAATAAGAATCTTGAAATTAACCAAAGGTTCGAGGAATTAAAAAGGAGTTTGATTAATGGCAAAGCGAATAAGGAATGATTATATTAAATCAATTCAAATGTTTTTAGGTGATGATAGTTTTGGAGATTATGTGCTTTTAAGGTTAAGTAATCCAAGAAAGTATTATGAATTAGAAGATTTTGACCAAGTTAAATATATTTTAAAAGCAGGATATAGAACAATTGAAGGTATAGATGAATTATTGCCAGTATTTTCTGGTTATACTTTAATAGGTAAATTAGACCAGGCGGAATTACCAAATGAAATAGAAGTATCATTACAGAACAGATTTTTTATGTTAGGCAGGACTGAGTTAGGTTCAAGTGAATTTACAGGCAAGACATTATCAGAAGTTTTAGCATTTTTTAAAAGAATTCTAAACTTAAGAGATGATGAATTTATAAATTTAGTTCCATCTTTAATTTTGAATAAAAAGATTATAAAATTTCCAGATACTCCAATGAATTTATTAGAAAGTTTTAGAAGTATAGCCGAAGCTTTCAATCTATGGGTATATTGGGACTATGAAGGTAGATTAGTAATCAAAGAACGAGAGATTCCACAACAGCCAAGTTTTACTATTACAAGTGATAAATCTAAAGTAGAAGTATCTATCAAACCATTTAAGACTGCCAGTAGAATAATAGTAGTAGGCAGGCATTTATATTATTGGGAACAACAAGGATATATCCAAGTAATAGGCAGTTATCCTAATAGTGCTTTAGATTTTGCGAAAGTTGGTGAGTATGTTTCTTATATTGATACAGGTTATAAAGAATTAGTTTATAAAGTAAATCCTGCTTGGGCTACTGAGATTGTTTTGTATCCTAATTTTGCTACTTGTGGAGGTAGTTCAGGACAATTATATTCTTCAAGATTTACTTTAATAACTCAAACTAAAGCCATAATAGAAATAAAAGTTATAAATACTTCTTTGTATGAATGTTGTTTAAAGTCATCGGACCAGAATATATTTAATCAAATTTTTTTTAATATTATACTCAAGGGTTATGTAATAAGGGACGATGAGAAATACAGCAGAGTTTATACTGAATATATTGACACAGACTTACAAGCCAAATATGGTGGTGAAATCATTAGAAGAATAGATAATGAATTAATCCCTGATTTAGAAATAGCAAACAGAATATTGAATTTTGAAAAGATACTAAATAAACTTGAAATGTATCCAGTTAGAGTAACAATTCCATTAAATCCATTAATAGAGAGATATGATAGAATAAAAATAAAACTAACTGGTACCGATGAATTTGATATGTTAGTTACTTCTATTGAACATAATTATGAACCTGATTCAAGTCGTTCTTTCACAATTTTAAATGGGTATAAAATAACTTAATTTTAAGGTTAGACCTCTTTTAAAAATAGGGTTTTTAAAGCATAGCAAAGCAATACAGCCAAGATTTTTAGTCAGGTAAGGGTAACATACTTACCTGACAAAAATCGTGTCTTTAAACCTTTATTTTTGAAATATTAGAATTAAAGAAAAAACTGACTTGACATAAAAAACTCTATGATTAAAATTAATTATAATCAAAAAAAGGGAGGTGAGATAATGAAAGAAAAGATAGAGATTACTGATATAGCATTAGCAAGTGCATTAATAATTAAAGGCAAAAATTTAATAGAAGTAAGGAAAAGAGGTAGATACTGCACTTTTATATTTGAAAAAGATAAAATACTTGAAGGGTTAGTAGAATCTTATTATAAGGATGAATTATTGGTCTCAGCGAAGAGATTATTTCAGGAATATAAAACTTTAAAACAGATAAGATTCAATTTTAAAGGAGGAGAAAATGGACAAAAAAATTGGAATTATAATCCCCACTAAAATTATCAGAAAAGATATTTTATTAAATCTTCTTTCACAGTTAGATTCTCTTGGATTAAGTGAAAATATTTTCTTAATGATAGATAATTCTGAAAAACCTAAAGAAATCTTAGAAAGATTTAGGAAAATAAAATATAAAAATTTTGATAATTTAGGTTTTGGCAATTTAATTAATCAAATTCCGAAGTTCATTAAAGCCGAATATTACTTAATAATGAACGATGATATTATAGTTTATCCTGAGTTTATAGAGGATTTATTAAAAGGCATAAAAGCAGGTTATGATATGGTAGGGCCTACAAGTAACTATGTTGGTGGGATTCAGAGTAGAAATTATAAAGTATCTGAAAATAACTATAAAGACTTAGCAACTGAAATCTCTAAAGATTATTCAAAAAATTATATAATAGAAACTTCTTTTCTTTCAGGATTTTTGTTTTTAATTAAATCAGAATTACTTGAAAAATACAAAATCCCAGAATCAATCAAAAATTTCTATACTGATAATTATTTATCTTACAGATTATATTCAGATGGATACTCTTTAGGTATTATTGAGAACTGTTTTATTTATCATTATGGTAGTTTAACTTATAAATCTCTTGGGTTAGATACTTATAGTCAAGACTTTCAAGAATATCTAAGAATAATAAATTCTTTAAAAAATTCTGATATCAGAATAGCAGGTTTATTAAGGACCAAAAACTCAATGGAATACATTAAAAAAGGCTTTGTGAATAAATTTTTAGCTTTGGTTGATAGGCTTTATGTAGTAGATACAGGTTCTACTGATGGAACTTATGAGTATTACAAAGAATTAAGTAAAACAAAAAACATAGTTTTAGTAAAATATTCAGAAAAAGAAGATTTAGAAAGAAGTTTTATTACGGAATTAGCTTACAAAGATAATTATCAATGGGCTTTATGGTTAGATTCAGATGAGATACCTGATAGATATATAACAAAGGACTATTTAAGAAATTTAGCTAGTAATTCTATATTTCCAGAAGTAAACTCATTTGTTTTTAGAATTTTAACTTATTGGCGAGGAAATACACATCATAGAATAGATGGAGTCTGGGGTAATCTTTCAGGAGCAAGATTCTTTAAATTAATTAAGAATAAAACGAGTTGGATTACTCCTAATGTAATGGGATTGCATTGTAGTCCTTTGGTTTGTCTTGATAATTTCGGTAAAAGATATACTTCAAGAAAGATATTACATTACGGCTATGATAGTTATGAGAAAGCATACTCTAAATTTAAGTTTTATTCTGAAATAGATAAAGATAAAAACACTCTTTTGATAGGAACACCTGATTACTCACATTTGATTGATGAATCTAAAATAAGTCTTATTCCTGTTAGAGAGAAAACAGTTGGTTTCTTCTGTATTACAAAACAAGATTCCTTCAATAAAAATTTCTTTAATCAATTACGACAGAATTTTAGTTTATTTGATGAAATAATCATAGGTATAGATGATAGGTCCTGTAAAGAAACTATTGATTTACTGAAACTAATGAATGTGAATTATAGATTATTTAAATTTAAGAATTTTAGTCAAGCTCGTAACAAAGTGAAAAAGGCTTTGAAAACAGATTTTATATTTTTTATGGATGATGATGAGATATTAATAAATCCATTTGAGTTTATGAAACTTAATGAATTGGAAGATTATTTATTCTTGTTTGAAATCTCTAATATTATCAAAGAAGATAATATAGAATTTAATTCTTACTCAGTAAGGCTTTTTCCCAACGATAAAACCTTAAAATTCAAAAATAAAATCCACGAAGTAATAGAAAGTAATAAATATAAATTATATTTTGCTGGTAAACTTTTATATAATATTAAAGAAAAACCAAATTTCCAGTATTATAGACAAGAAATTTTAAAAGATAAGACTCCGTTAAATATGGCTAAACTAATGATAGACAAAGCACAGTTTGATAAAGCTTTAAAATATCTAAATAAGCTTCCAGATTCTAATATTTATAAAGAATATCTTAAAGCTTATATTTATTTAATTAAAGCTTATTACTCTTTGAATAAAATTCAGTCTTTTGGTTCAAGAGCCATTTTTATCAATAAAACCAGAGCCTTAGTTAAAGATTTATTAAAGGAATACTTAAAATCTTGACAGAAATAGTTTAAATAAATAAAATAATAGTAAAATACAGGAGGAAAACTATGAACTTAAGATATGAAAGAAATCCTGATGGTTCTTTTAAAGCTATTTTTGTTGTTACTCCTGAAGGTGAGATACCACTTGAATTTGAAGTTAATCCTGATGGGACTTATAAAGTCATTTATTCTACTGCGATAGGTAATGTTTATCTTGACCAATTTATTCAATCTTTAGCTAATGAGAATGCTAAGATAAGATATAATTCAGAAACTAATACTTGGCAATATACTACTGATGGAGTGACTTGGAATGATTTTGGTTCAGGTTCAGGTGGAGGACAAGAGACTGACCCTATTTATACAGCAGATAAACCTAAATTATTTGATAAAACTATTGATACTTTAGATGATATCACAGAAGGGGCAGAAAATAAACACTTAACTAATACTCTTAAATCTCAATATGATGAGGCATATATTCACTCACAAAGCGAACATCCATTTGGCTTAGTGGGAAACAAAGAAGTTGATGAGTCTAATTTGGGGGACGATAAAATTTTAGTTTATAAATCTGCTTTGGACAAACTCACTTATGAAACAAAACCAAGTGGTTCTGGAACAGATGAGAAAGTTAAAGCAACTTCAACAGACCCTCAAGCAGGATATCTAAATGAAAAAATTGATGATAATCATTTTGAGATAGTAGATAATAAGTTGAAGATTAAAACGGGTAAAGTAGGAACAAAAGAAGTTGATGAAACAGATATAGGTAATGATAAGATTTTAGTTTATAACACAACTACTGATAAACTTGAATACCAGACAAAACCTTCTGGTGGTAGTAGTGGCGGGAACTGGCCTGGTTCTTATCCTATTGTTAGTGCTGATATATCAAATGAAGCGGTTATTACTTCTAAAATTCAGGATGGAGCAATAACAACATCTAAAATACAAAATGGAGCAATAACAGGAAGTAAAATAGCAAGTAATAGCGTTGTTAAAA
>DAORXQ010000067.1 GCA_035371905.1 bacterium
CATAACCTTCTTCTTTTAAAGCAAAAGAAGCATGTACACAACAATAATCAAATTCAATCCCCTGCCCTATTCTATTTGGACCCCCTCCAAGTATTATTACTTTTTTGCTTTTTGATACTCTGCTTTCATCTTTTCTATCGTATGATGAATAAAAATAGGGTTTTTCAACTTCTATTTCACTTGCACAGGTATCAACAAGTTTATATACAGGAGTTATTTTAAATCTTTTTCTTTTATTTCTAACTTCACTTTCATTGATATTTTTAAGTTTTGCTATTTCTCTATCAGAAAATCCGTATTCTTTTGCTTCTCTCAATATACTAACGGTTAATTTTTGCTTTTTAATTTTTTCCTCAAAATCTACTATCTCTTTTATCTGATGAATGAACCATTTATCAATTTTTGATAACTCATATATTTTATCAATACCCATTCCCTTTTTGAGTGCATATCTTATATAATAAATCCTTTCTCTATTTGGAATTTTTAATTTTTCCTCAATTTCTTCAATTTCTGGAAGAGTATCTTTTTTGTCATCACACAATCCATATCTACCTATTTCAAGGGCCCTCAATCCTTTCTGCAGTGCTTCTTTAAATGTTCTACCTATTGCCATTACTTCTCCAACTGACTTCATTGAGGTTGTTAAACTTGTGTCTGCACCCGGAAATTTTTCAAAAGTAAATCTTGGCATTTTGAATACAACATAATCAACTGTCGGTTCTGAAAATGCAGTTGTTTTACCTGTAATTTGATTTTTAATTTCATCAAGGGTATATCCAACAGCAAGTTTTGTTGCTATTCTTGCAATAGGATAACCGGTTGCTTTTGAAGCAAGTGCAGAACTTCTTGATAATCTTGGATTAACCTCTATAACATATATTTCTCCATTTTCAGGGCTCACAGCAAACTGAATATTACATCCACCAATAACTCCTATAGACCTTATTATTTTTTTACACATATCCACCAGTGTATTATATTCTGAAGGAGCAAGTGTTTGAGCAGGAGCAACAACCATACTATCTCCTGTATGAACTCCCATTGGGTCAACATTTTCCATTGAAGTAACAATAATTACATTGTCATTCTTATCCCTAATTGCTTCAAATTCTATTTCTTTCCATCCAAGAACTGACTTTTCAACAAGAACTTCACCTATTGGACTTGTTGCAATACCATAAGCGAGTTTTTCTTTTAATTCCTCCATATTATATGCAACAGAACCACCAGTTCCTCCAAGAGTATAAGCAGGCCTTAAAATAACTGGAAATCCAATTCTTTCAGCAATTTTTATTCCGTCTTCCACTGAATATGCAAGTCCACTTTCTGGAACTTTAAGTCCTATATCAAGCATTGTCTTTTTAAATAGGTCTCTTGTTTCTGCTTTTGCTATTGATTCTTCAGTTGCTCCTATAATTTCCACTTTATACTTTTCTAAAATTCCTTTTCTGTAAAGAAAAGTTGCAAGATTAAGTCCTACCTGTCCGCCAAGAGTTGGTAATAATGCCTGTGGTCTTTCTTTTTCAATCACTTTCTCTAAAAAATCAACTGTTAATGGTTCTATATAAATCCTGTCTGCCATTTCAGGGTCTGTCATTATTGTAGCAGGATTTGAATTAACAAGGACTACTTTATATCCCTCTTCTTTCAATGCTTTACATGCCTGTGAACCTGAATAGTCAAATTCACATGCCTGACCAATTATTATTGGACCTGAACCAATAAGTAGAACTTTTTCTATATCAGTTCTTTTAGGCATTTACAAACTCCTTAAATTTTCTCCATACTATATCATTTTCTTGTGGATAGTATTGTACACCTAAAATTTTTAATTTTTCACTTATAATACCTTCAATAGAACCGTCATTTAAATTGGTAAACCATATTTTTAATTTTTCATCCATATTTTCAGGAATTAATGAATAAATATGGGCTTGTACTGTAGTTTTACATGTGTTATTTGTAACATCTTTTACAGGATAGTTTATTCCAAAATGTCCATTTTTCATTTTAAAGATTTTATATCCAAGGGATAAAGATAAAATTAACATACCAAGTCCAATTCCTAAAACAGGTATTTTACCAATTATTTTTGATAATTCAGAAATTGTATTTTGCAATTTTAATGGATTATCAGGACCTGATGAAATAAAAACACCACGAGGTTTATAAGAAAAAATTTCATCAGAAGTTATATTATAAGGTGCCACAATTAAATCAAATCCTGCAGAAATAAGGTAATCAATATGTGGTTTTATTACTCCTAAATCAATTACAAGAATTTTATTATTCTGGATATTTTTCCCACTGCAAATAGTATGTGGTTTTTTACAACTTACTTTTTCCGTCAAATTTTCATTTATAAAATTGTTTTTTATTTCTTCTAATAATTTTTCTATATTTGCTTTTTTTACGGCTAATATACCCCTTTTTATCCCTTTTTCTCTTAAATAACTCACAACTTCCTGAGTGTCAACTTTTTCCATTACTAAAATTTTATTTTCATTTATAAAATCTTTAATACTTTTTATTGATTTCCAATTACTGGATATTTTACTTATTTCTTTTACTATTAAACCTTTTACCCATACATTTTCTGTAAAAAACCCTTCTTTATTGATTCCGTAATTTCCAATATGTGGGTAAGTCATAACTACAATTTTTTTATAATATGATGGGTCTGTAATAACTTCTTGATAACCGATGACACCTGTATAAAAAATAACTTCTCCAGTTTCTATACCTTCTCCTATTATTTCTCCTTCCCATAATTTACCATCTTCAAGTAAGAATATTCCTTTCCTCATATTTATATTATTTTTTTCCCTGTCCAGCAATAAAGACACAATTTTTCTTCTGGAATTTCTATGCCTTTAACAAAGTTTTCTATGGTATTGTATTTAAGAGTATCTGCACCTATTTTTTTGGCAATTTCCTCAATTTTATATTTCTTGGCTATTAGTTCTTTATAAGAACGAGTGGAAATATCATACAAACATGGAGCAATTAAAGGAGGACATCCAACTCTTACATGTACTTCTTTTGCTCCAAATGCTTTTAATTCAAGGACTTTATTTCTTATTTGAGTTCCTCTTACTATTGAATCATCACAAAGAATAATTCTTTTACCTTTTACATTTGCTTCAATAACAGAAAGTTTTAATTCTGCTTCTTTCTCTCTTTCTTCCTGTGTAAGGGGTAAATAACTTCTACTTGCAAATCTATCAATCAAAAAAACTTCATCATAAGGAATTTTAGACCCTTTATGATAACCAAGAGCATAGCCAATTCCAGAAAATGGAATTGCTGAAACAATGTCTGCTTTCACATCATCATTTTTTGCAAGAAAATATCCGAGATTATTTCTTGCTTTTGCAACAGAAACACCCTCAATTATTGAATCCATGGAAGCAATATAACCCCATTCAAATGCACAGAAAGCAATTCTTTTTCCTTTTATAATTTTTTTTGTTTGAATACCATTTTCATTTATTAGAAGAATTTCTCCAGGTTTAACATTTCTTACAATTTGAGCTTTTAGAAAAGCAAATGGACGCGATTCCGAAGAAATTATATAATCTTCATTATTCTTGCCAAGGATTAAAGGTTTAAACCCGTAAGGGTCCCTTGCAGCATAAATTCCCTCTTTACAGAGAATTAAAATTGTATATGAACCCCTTACTTTTTGAGATAGTTTTTCAAGTCCCTCAACAAAATCATTACTTTGGACGATTATTTTTGCAATAAGTTCTATCTGTGTATGACTAAAAAATGAATGTCCTTTATTTTTCTCTTCTTTGAATAAATCATCAAAATTAATTATGTTTCCCGCAAAAGCAATAGAAAAAGTTCCCAATCTTGATTCAAGTAGAATTGGCTGTTTTTCTTTTAAACTCACATGCCCTATTCCGTAATTACCGGAAAGATTTTTTAATTCAGATTGTGTGAAGGAATGTCTAACAAAGCCCTCATGGGTTATTAAGTTAATTTTTTTGTTAAAAGTAGATATCCCGCAATATTTTTGTCCACGATGTTGTAACTTAAAAATACTATAAAAAATTTTTTCACTGCAATTTTTGTTTGAGTAAACTCCTACCACACCGCAGTTTTCTTCTGTCATTTTTTGTTTTCTTCCTTTTTTATTTCATGAGCAAGAATTATGGCATCAGCAACTTCTTTCATACTAATTCTTTTATTCATGCTAAATTTTCTTATTTTATCGTATGCTTCCTCTTCTGTCAATTTTTCCTCTTTCATAAGAATACCTTTTGCTTTTTCTATTTTTTTTCTTGATTCAAGTTCTTCTTCAAGGATTTTTGTTTTTACTAAAAGTTCAGTATTTTCAATAACAATGGCTGCTTGATTTGCTATAGAAGAAATTATTTCTATTTCTTTTTGTGTAAATTTATAAGGGTATGTCGTGTACACATTTAAAACCCCAATTGACCTATTTTTCACAACCATTGGTATAGATAACATTGAAACAAGTCCTTCCTTTTTTGCAATATCTCTATATTTATATTCTTTTTCTTTTCTCACATCTTCAACTACAATCGGTTTTTTTGTTTCAAACACCTTCCCAGCAATTCCTTCTCCTACTTTTAATGGTGGTTTTTTTAAATATTCATTACTCATTGTTTGTGTTGCCCTAATCTTTAAAACTTTTTCCTTTTCATCATACAGTAAAATTGAACATATTTTTGATTTAAAAATTTCAGCGGTCACATTAACAATAAGTTTTAAAATGTCTTCAAGATACATATCAGACGTGATTGCCTGGCTTATTCTATATATTGCTTCTAATTCAGATTGTATATCTTGTCCTTTCATATTTTTTATTCTACCATAGATTATATGAATTATCGTAACAATATAAAAATAGAGAATTTATAAAAATAACTTTTCAAAACTTTTTATGAAATAATCAAGATATCTGTAAATTTCTGGTGATTTAAAATTATCAACAAATGGTTGCCCATATTTATTCATTTCTGTCCCGCATATAACAGGCATATTCATTTTTTTACAGACATTCATAAATTGTTCAAGATTTTTAACTTTTATTTTCTTTTCTCTTTCATCTTTTATATTCCAGTTTCTTTCAGGTATTATTGTTATACCTTTTATCCCCTTATTTCTAAGTAATTCTACAAGAAACTCAGGGTCTTTTTCTCCTTCATTTGTTCCATCAAGGTATGTCCCAATTGGTATACCTCCTGCCCTCTCTGTCATTTTTACAACATCGTCAAATAAAGGAAAATCACTACTTTCACTTTTTACATAACCAGGACCTCCAAATTTAATAAGTTTCTGCCTTATTTTTTCATATAAATCACCTATATTTTTTCCCTTTAATTCAATAATTTTTTCCTTTTCAATACCTAAAATATTTGCCCAGAAGATATCTGTTTTTTCACCTAAATTTTCTTTTGATTTCAAGTAATAGGCAAGAATAATATGCCTTTCAGTTGGATTATTAGAAGGTGTTAAAGGTAATACATCTTTTTCATAATCAATTTTTACATCTTTCAAGTAATTATTGACCTTTTCTATAACCTTTTTATTTCTGTCTTGAGCAATTTTTTTTAAATTATCAAAAAATTTTTTTTCTTCAGTACCTTCTTCTGGAATTTTTCTAAATCCTTTACCGCATAGATAAAATATACCGGGTTCATTTGGAGAATTTATAACTTTATCTTTCATTTCTTTTAGAAATACTCTTGATTCAAAACCACTAATTACTTTTATATTCAGTAGTTTCCCAGCATACAATGTTTCTTCAAGCCCTGCAAGTGTATCAAAATCAACTGTACCAAGATATAATAATCCCTTTTTCCATGCTTCAAAAACAATTCTTGAAGGCGACCAGTTTTTGTAATTAAAGGAATGAAAAGTATGAATATGTGCATTCAAATAACCCTCAAACTCATTATCTTTTTCTATTCTCTTTCTTTTTATCAAATCAAATATCTCATGCAAACTTTTTTCTCTTACTTCTTTATCAAAATCAGATAATCTATTTATAATTTCTTCATTTCTCATGATTTTAATAGTATATCATATATTTCGTATATTTTTAAGGTTTTAAATTCAATAGAATTCTATGGTAAAATAAATAAAAAGGAGGAATTTATGGAAGAAATAGTATTACATTTAAATAAGGATAATTTTAATGAGGTAATTAAAAATAATGAGAAAGTAGTTGTAGATTTCTGGGCGAGTTGGTGTATGCCATGTAGAATGGTTGCTCCTTTTTTTGAAAATCTTGCAAAAAAGCATAAAGGAGAAATTGTTTTTGCAAAAGTTAATGTTGATGAAAATCCTGAAATTGCTGCAAAATTCGGTGTTATGTCAATCCCTGATTTTATAATCTTCAAAAATGGAGAAAAAAAAGGAGAAATTGTAGGAGCAATGCCAGAAGAAATTTTAGAAGAAAAAATTTTGAATTATTTTAAGTAATTTTATGATTCCAGGATTATTTTTTTTATTCTTTTCACAGTTTTTTCTATATTTTTATTTATTAATCTCACATCATAGTATTTAAACAATATTTTCCTTTCTTCTTTTGATATTAACAATCTTTTTTTTATTTCTTCATCACTCATATCTTTTCTTTCTCTCATTCTCCGTTCTTGTTCTTTTAAAGATGGAGGTAAAATTCCAATTAAAAACACTTCTGGATATTTTTTTTTAATTTTTAATCCTCCTTGAGTATCTATAACAAGAAGTGTTTTTTTGTTTTTTTTTAAATTTTCTTCAATTTTCTTTTTTGGTGTTCCATAATAATTACCGTAAACCACAGACCATTCTGCAAATTCGTCTCTTTTAATCATCTCTTCAAATTTTTCTTTGTCAACAAAGTTATAGTCAATGCCATTTTTTTCATTGGGTCTTGGTTTTCTTGTGGTATAAGTTATAACTGTATCAATATCCTTTAATTCTTTTTTTAGAATTTTTTGTATTGTAGTTTTTCCTGTTCCTGACGGTGCTGAAAGAACAAATATTAAGTTTTTCATTTATGGTGTAAATTTACCTGTAGTTTTAAGTGAATGAATTGCTCTTTGAGCAATACTTTCAAAAGAAGTTCCGATTAGTTTTTCCCATTGTTTTATTGCCATATCAATTTGTCCATTTTTTTCATAAGCATGTGCTAAAACATCATCAACAAATTCGGGATGAGGAAATTTCACTGCCTTTTCAAGATATCTAACAGCATTGGGATAATCCATACCTTTATGATAATAAGTCCATCCGAGTTCAAAATAAAGGTCATATCTATCTTTATTATAAGTGATTCCCTTTTTTAAAAATGAAATTCCGTTAGTATACCAAAATAGCATTTCGACAGGGACATTTATTAAACCGGAGACAATTTCATATAATTCTTTATATTCTTTTTTCTCTTTTAAAGCATCAATTTTTTTATAACAGTTATTTGTAATATCAAAATACTCCTTTATCTTTTCTTCTGTTTTTGGATATTCTCTTGCAAGTCCTTCAACTAAATCTTTTATATCTTTTCTGATTTGAGTTATTGTCTCTTTTATAGATTTGTCTTCCAGTTTTGATAAAATCTTTCCAAGTTCTTCATCCAGTGTATTTGCCCTTGAACGTACATTTGCAAATATATTATATGTCATATGCCAGCCCCCAACAGCCCAGACAACTATATATGTTGGCTGAAGCCATGCGATTGCATCAAGTAACGGAAGCATTTTATAGTGTTGACCTGAATGCCAGTAGTTTTCTATATTTAACCATAAAAGGTCTGCTGCAAGACCTCTGAATCCACTCAATATTAAACTTCCAGCCATCTGTCCGGGCATCAATAGAATATTACTTTCAAGATTTTCCACTTGTTTTGAATAATCAATACTTACCTGTAAAAAGCCTATAGGAATTAAAAGTAATATCGCAATAAATATTCTAATCCAATTTTTTTTCATATTTCTCTCTTTTGGATAAAATAGGAACCAATTAAAAGAACAACTGCAAGGTATAAAATTCCATAAACCCCTGTTTTCAGTATATAATTCCAGCTAACGTCAATTCCAACTACTACTTTATCCCTTATATTAAAATTTTCATAATTAGGAATAACTGTATAAAGTATTTTCCAGAGGCCTTTTAAAATTATATTTTCTGTTCTGTCAGCAAGTTGATTTCCATATGAAGTTAAATGTCCCACTATATAAAGGAAGAAGGAAAAAATTACATTAAAAGCATCAGAAGCAAAAGTCGCAACAGTAAGAGTAATTGAACCAATTAAAATGAGTTCGATGAAAATCAGTAATAATGTTTTAAATACTTGGATATCGGGTGGACTTTTTTTGAAAATTAATAGACCAGTGAAAAATAAACACATAAGGATAAAGTTTAAAAAAATAATTAGAATAATTCCCAAAAATTTCCCGATAAAAAAATTCTGTCTTGTTATTGGTTTTGAAAATAATGTGTAAATCGTTCTTTTTTCTATTTCACTTGAAATTGCTGTAAGAGACATAAAAATTGCTATTAGAGCTCCAAAAAATTCTATGCTTGAAAAACTGACATCTTTAATCATTTTTAATTCTTCCTCTGCCGTAAGGAAAGAAAATGCCTTTGATGCACCAATAACGATAAGTGCTACTACTAGTAATATGTATAAAGTCTTTTTCCTCAACGATTCTTTGAAACTATTCAGTCCGATAATCCATGCTTTTTTCATTGATTTTCTCCCTTTTTGTCAAATTCTTCTATTGTTTTTACAAATAAATCTTCAAGACCTGTTGCATTATATTTCTGTATTAACTCATTAAGTTTCCCTGTAGCAAGCAGATAACCTCTATGAAATATAGCAATTCTATCACATACTCTTTCAACTTCGGAAAGAAAATGGCTTGAAAGTAAAATAGTTTTTCCCTCTCTTTTTAATTGGATTAATAAATCTCTTGTTTCAATACAACCTATAGGGTCAAGACCTGTTGTTGGTTCATCAAGTATTAAAATTTTTGGGTCATTTATTAAGCTTGCTGCAAGCCCAATTCTTTCAAGCATGCCTTTGGAATAATGTCTTAAAGCAAGTTTTTTGTTTTCATGAAGTTTAACAAGAAATAATAATTTTTCAATTCTTTCATTTAAAACTTTCTCGGGTATTTCAAAAAGTTTTCCATAAAATCTTAAAAGTTCTGGACCTGTTAGATAATCATAGTAATAAGGGTTTTCAGGTAAAAAACCAACATTTTTTTTCATTTCAACATCAAATTGATTTTTTCCAAGAATAGTTATTTCTCCTGAAGTTGGATACAAAATTCCCAGCATAAGTTTTAAACAGGTCGTTTTACCTGAACCATTTGGTCCAAGTATCCCATAAATTTCTCCTTCTTCAACATTAAAGGATACATTTTCAAGACCCACAACTACTTTATTTCTTCCAAGAAAATAATATTTTGTTAACTCCTTTATTTCTATTACATTCATTTGATTCCTCCTCTAAAAAAATTTAATACTATATTATATCACAAATTATTATTTAAAAAATCAAAATAAATTCTATCAAATATGTAAAGTAAGATTTTTCCTTTTTTCCCAAAAAACAAAGTTTCTTGTTTTAATTTTTGATAGATTTTTTTCAATTTTTCTTTTAATATTATTTCATCTCCTTCTTTATCTTCTATATCATCTCTTATTTGAAAAGCAATTCCAAAATTTTTCGCTATATTTTCAATTTTTTCTTTTTTTTCTTTTTCTACTTTTTTAAAATAAAATGGTACTTTAAAACATATTTCAAAAAGTCTTCCTGTTTTCATATAATCAATTTTTCTTTTTTCTTCGTCTTTTATTTCTTTCCCTTTATAAATTAAATCAAGAATCTGTCCTCCTGCCATTCCTTTATATCCAATCGCTTCCGCGACATCTTTTACTAAACTTATTTTTCCACTTTCTGCAATAAGTTGAAATCCATAGGTTAAAAGGGCATCACCCACTAAAATAGCAATACCTTCTCCAAATTTTTTATGACAGGTAGGGACTCCCCTTCTAAAATCGTCGTTATCCATTGAAGGTAAATCATCGTGTACAAGAGAAAAA
>DAORXQ010000068.1 GCA_035371905.1 bacterium
CCAGGATGGATTTTCAGACCATTTTTACCATTTTTAAATTGAGGAAAGTATATATATCCCATAAATTAACCTTCATTTAAAGACTTTATTCCAAATTTTAAGTAAATACCCACCTGTTAATCTCACTGCAATTTCATCAGGCAATTCATTTACTCTTTTATTAAATGGTTCAGGTGTTACAGGTCCATCATATTCAATTTCTTTAAGTGCTTTCAAAAATTCCACAATATCAATTACTCCTGTTTCTCCAGGTAAGAATCTTTCATTATCTATTAAATTTTCTTTTGGTATATTAGGTGCATCATTAACATGTACATAAATTATATCCTTCCCTTTCAATTTTTTTATATCTTCAATCTTTCCATCAGAAGCATAAAGATGCCAACTGTCAAGTAAAATTCCAATATTATCCATACTTACTTCTTTTAAAAATTCACACATTTGCTCAAGATTCCAGATAAATTCATATTTGTGTTTTTCCCTTACCTTTTTTGTTCCTATAAATTCAAGTCCGAGTTTACAGTTATATTTTTCCATAATCTGACAAACTTTTTTTGCTCTCTGTAAATGAAGTTGGAAGTTATCTTTAAAAGGCAGATCATCGGAAAAAGGTAATATCCAACTGTATATTCTGAATGCTCCAAGTGTTTGAGTAATTTTAAGGTATTCATTCAGCATTTCAATATTCTGATTAAATCTTTCTTCTGTTTCCCCAATGTTAAAGGGTAAACACCATCCACCTATTTTTATATCAAAACTTTCAAACATGCTTTTAATTTTTTCAACTTTATCTACTCTTGAAAATTCAAAAGATTCTAATATTGAAATATCCATTCCTTCAAAGTTACCAAGTTTTGCAAGTCGCAGTCGTTCAAGAATGGTTGTTTTTATATTTATTGCTTCAGGTGATAAATTTCTGAACATTTTTATTTCTCCTTTTTTATTATTATTTCAGGATTTTCCATTAACCCACAGGGCACAATCTGATATTTATCTTTCCATAAATTCCCCTCTGAAACAAACTGATATGGTCCTGTCCATACAGGCCATTTTTCTGAATAATGTAATGGTCCATGTGAGTTTCTTCTGTGTCCGAGTATTTCTATTATTAAATTGATTCTATCTTTTCCTTTTACATAATCAGTTATATCTATTTCACATGGGGGCCAGGCGACTACTCCAACTTCTTTTCCATCTATAAAAATTCTTATTCCAACACCTCTGAATTCTGGAATTTTCAGGAAAATTTTTTCTTTTTCGTCACAATCAATTTTTTCAATTACAGATATATATCCAACATTTCCTGAATAAAAAGGTAATCCCTGTTCTGTCCAGTCCCCTGTTTTCAAAGTTTCAGGAAGACCAGTTATTATTAAATCATTCTCTACCAGTTTTACTCCAAAATCACCGAGTAAATATATAATTTCAAAACCAGGATGATTCTCGTTATAATCTGTTTCAAGTATAATCTCATTTTTTCCTATTTTTAAGATTGATGGAGCAAAATTTATTGTTTCAAGTGATTTATCAACCCACCAGCCACTTTTCATATCAGAAGAAAGTTTATAACCATTTATATAAATTTCATATAACTCTGGTTTCTCTAATGCAATTTTAATTTCTCCTTTTGGCAATTCTTCTATATGAAATTCATATTTTAAACTCACCTTTACACTTTTTGGATTTTTATTTTTCTTTCTTGCCCATGGCTGAACCATCGCTCCACCTCTCGGGGATAAGCCGAGAAACCTTCTTACTTCTCTATCAACTTTTAAAATTTCTTTTTTCTCCTGCCAGTTTCCATTTTCAATTTTAAAATAAGGCATATCAAGAACAAGAACATTTTTTTCTGTTAAAATATATTCCCATTTTTCCTTTTCAATTTTTAAATTTCTGACTATTTCATATTTTTTCGTTTCTTTTATATCCAGATTAATTTCCTTTTTCTTCGGGATTACATAAAGATGACTACTAAGAGCATAAAAATCAGTTTTAATTTTATATCCATTTTCATCTTTTATTGTTTCAGGGTAATAAATTTCTCCTGTTTGTGGATTAAGTTCAATAGGTCTGTATTTCCAATCAGGAAAGTTCTTTATAATTACATTTTTAAATTCTCTTTTTCTATCTCTTACAAGACAGTATTTTCCTATATTAATGTCCCATTCCATACTTGTGTTACATAAAAAGAGATAATAATTATTTTCATCTTCTCTTAATAGATAAAGTATTTCTTTAATTTCATTCCCATTTTCATCTTTTATTGATATTCTTCTTATTTTCTCAAGATGTTTAATACTTTCTTCTATAGAACCAACTACTATACAATTTTCAGCAAATTTTTTTACTTCATCGGAAGGTTCACAATCAACAAAAGAAGGTACTTCTTTTACAAATATAACTTCTCCGCCTTCTTTTTTAAATTTCTTTAAAAGTTTTAATGTTGAACTTCTTATTGTATATAAAGGGGGTACTAAAATTGTTTTATATTCTGCCTTGTTTACTTTCAAAATTGTTTGGTTTCCTTTTTTCTGAATTTTTGCCAATCTTGATAAAATTTCTTCATCACCATAATCAAAATCAATATGACTGGAAAGTAAAGTATCACACAGTTTAACAAACATTTCATCAAGTTTTTTTACCTCGTCTGAATATTCCCATTTTTTTTCTTCATTTTTCCAGTCAGGCATTTTATAAACAGTCCACATACTTTCAATTGGATGAATTACAAGTAAGTCCCTAACTTCTTCTCCCTGTGTCATAACAAGATGTATTCTTGCAAAATAATCTTCTACATATTTATAAGCATTCCACCATGGAGATTGATAGAAAATACTTGCGGGATAATCTCTTTTTGCTTCTCCAAGCATTGTATACCAGGAAAGGTGCTGACACCTTAAATTTATACCGAGTGCTATCTGCCAATCCCCTAGTGCTTTATGTCCTGCAAAAGAAAAATCCCAGCCAGTACAACCATATGTTTCTGTTAATCTCCATTTTCTTCCAAACTGTCTTGCCACTGAACTTACCTGTTTTGCAGTATTAAAAATTCTCCAATGTTCTGTTAATAAATCCATTCCAGGTGCCTGCATATATTCATAAAACCTTAAACAATTTCCAACAACATGTGCTTGCCTTAAAAGTGTATCTTCTTCAAGAATATGTCCTGTAAAAAGAAGTTTATTTTTCTCACACCAATTTCCTATCTGTTTTGCAAATGAATTCACAAAAAGATATGTAATACAGTCAAAATAATTATGCCTTACCTTTGATATTTTTTGTCCTTCTATTTCAAAATAAATTTCAGGAAGATGGTCTAAAATATCATATCCATACCTTTCTTTAAATGTTTTTGCTAATTTATCAGTCCATGGAATAGCAATATTTCCTTCATCAGAAGATGCCCCTTCATAATGAAAATAAACATTTCCATAATTTGGCTCATCTGTAAAAATACCTGGTATAACTTTTTCAAAATATTTTCCACAATATTTTTTATAATTTTCATGTGTAATTTTGATAAATTGTTTAACTGCCTCCGGATCCATTGTATCAAGATATGTATAACCATTATACCAGTCACTTTCTTTTGCAAATTCCTTCGTAAAAACAAGTATTTTTTCATTTTCAGATAATTTCTTTATTTTTTCATCTTTTTTTAATCTTCTGTATTTTTTTATAATATTTCCTTCAAACTCTGCAAGAAAAATTCCAACAACATTTGCAATGTCTTTCATTTTTTTGGGTTCATTAAAAATTCTCATAACAAGATGCCTCATTCTATATTTTTTATCTTTTGTAACAAGTCCTCCTGCAGCACCGGATGGCCATCTATCCTCATCGTAAAGAAAGGCGAGCATACTCTGTTTTTTCCCTTCATCGGCACAGGCATTTATACATTCAAACCATTCCTTTGACAAATATGGAGTATCAAGTCCAACTCTTGAATGCATAAAGAAACCACCAAGTCCCATCTCTTTCATTATCCTTATCTGCCTTCTTAATTCTTCTGGTTTGAGTTTTCCATTCCATGCCCAGAATGGAGCTCCTCTATACTCACTACCAGGATTTTTAAATTCATTCAAAAATTTTTCCATTTTTTCCTCCTGTTTTTATTTAGTTTTGAAATTTTATATCTTATTTAAAAAAAAGTAAAATATTTTTATGGATAATACATTTCATATTCAGTGGCATATCACGGATAATTGTAATTTAAGGTGTAGACATTGTTATCAGGAAAATTTTACACCAGAAAAAGACCTTCCTTTTGAAAAACTGACTTTTATTTTTTCAAATATCTGTGAATTTTTAAAAAAAAGAAAAAAAAAACTTGTAATAGATATAACAGGTGGAGAACCTTTTTTACATAACGACTGGTGGGAATTGGTAGAAAAGATTGTGAATTCAGAAATGGTTAAAGATACAGGAATAATTACAAATGGTTTTTTTATTGATGAGAGAATTATTTACAAAATTGAAAAAAATAATATAAGATTAAAATTGTCCTGTGAAGGAGTGGATAGAGAAGTTTATGAATATTTCAGAGGTAAAAATTATGAAAGGTTTATAAATATATGTGAAATGATAAAAGAAATAAAGACAGAAAAATTTTTGATGTTTACTTTGCTTGAAAAAAACTGGGAACAGATTTTTAAAATTTTTGATTTTGCAAGAGAATATAATTTTGATGGTATCATTATTGAAAGATTTATTCCCTATGGTTTTGGTAAAAGATTAAAAAAAGAAGCAATCTCTTTTGAAAAATGGATTTTAATTACAAAATTTTTACATAAAATATGTGACATTGATTTTGACATAAAGGACATTATTGAATACAGGGGATATATGGTTAAAATTGAAAAAAAGGGGTATGAACTTTATGGAAGTGAGTGTATTGTGGGAAAAGATGGTATTGCTGTTATGCCTGATGGAACTGTTTATCCCTGCAGGAGATTTCCATTACCTATAGGGAATTTATTGAATGAGAAACTTTTAGATATATGGGAAAACTCAAATGTTTTAAATCTTATAAGAAATAAGGCATTTTTGAAAGGTAAATGTAAAAATTGTATAATTGATAATTGTTATGGTTGCAGGGCTCTTGTTTACAGTTTTTATGGAGATTTTCTTGAAGAAGACCCATTATGTTATTTAAACTTAAAAACAGGAGGGAAAAATGAATTATGTTGAAAAAATTTTTTCTTTGAAAGAAAAAGTTGCAATTATAACTGGTGGAGGAGGAGTTTTAGGTTCTGAAATAGCAAAAGGCTTGGGACTTGCCGGTGCAACTGTAATTATTGGAGATATTAAGAATTACAAAGAAGTTGCAGATAATTTAAAGAATTCAGGAATTGAAAGTGAAGGAGAATATCTTGATGTTTTTGATAAAGGAAAGATTGAAGAAGTTGCAAAAAAAATTGTTGATAAATTCGGAAAGATTGATATACTTGTGAATGCTGCCGGTGGGAATATTAAAGAGGCAACAACTTCTCCTGAACTATCTTTTTTTGATTTACCTTTATCTGCTCTTGAAAAAGTAATTGCTCTTAATCTTTTTGGAGGTGCTATTTTACCATGTCAGGTATTTGGAAAATATATGGTTAAAAATGAAAATGGTGCTTCTATAATTAATATCTCTTCAATGAATGCTTTTAGACCTTTAACGAGAATTCCAGGATATTCAGCAGCAAAAGCAGCGGTGAGTAATTTTACACAGTGGCTTGCTGTTCATTTTGCTTTGGAATACAATAAAAAAATAAGAGTTAATGCAATTGCTCCTGGATTTTTTTTAACACAGCAAAATAGATATTTATTACTGGATGAAAAGGGGAATTTAACAGAAAGAGGAAAGACAATAATTACACATACTCCAATGGGAAGATTTGGAAATTCAGATGAACTTATAGGTATTTGTATATTCCTTTCTTCTGATGCTTCTTCTTTTGTTACAGGCACAGTTATTCCAATAGATGGTGGTTTTAATGCTTTCTCTGGAGTTTAAAATAAGTTTGATTAAATATTAACCAAGTAAGGATTTTCTAAATTCTCATCAATAATAACAATGTTTTTAGTTTTATCAAAATCAACTGACTTTTCTTTAACCGGTTTTAGTGTGCTGTAGGCAGGTGCTTGGATAAGTTTAAATAATTGGTTTTTTCTAGCCCAGTTAAAATAAAATCTCTCGTCATCTTTTTCAATAATTTCACCACTAAGTAATGATTTTAATTTTTCAAAATTAACTTTGCCATCCTCAAAAATCTCCGGATAAAATTTCTTTAATCCTTCTTTAATATCAATTTTTACTGTTTTGTTTATCTTTTTATTCATCTTTTACCTAATATTATTCACAAAAAAAATAAGTTTTTAAAAAAATAAGGCATTTTTTTAAATTTATGAATGTTGTAGTTGTTTTCTTTCAAAATATTCGAGATTGGGTTATAATATAAACAAGTAAAAACGAATTAAGAGTTAAAAAAGGAGGAACTATGAAAAAAGCAGAGATTGGAATTATTGGTATGGAAGTTATGGGAAGGAATTTAGCACTTAATTTTGAAAGGAATGGTTATACTGTTTGTGTTTTTAATAGGACAGGGGAAAAGACAAAGGCATTTGTAGAAACGCAGGGAAAGGGAAAAAATATAATACCAACTTATGATATTTCTGATTTTGTTACAAATCTTGAAAGACCAAGAAAAATTATGCTTATGGTTAAAGAAGGACAACCAGTGGATGATTTCATTTCAAAACTTCTTCCTTTACTTGAAAAAGGTGATTTAATAATTGATGGTGGAAATTCATTTTTCAAGGATACTATCAGGAGAAATAAAGAACTTTCTGAAAAAGGAATTCTATTTATTGGTACCGGTGTTTCTGGAGGGGAGGAGGGTGCGTTAAAGGGCCCTGCTATTATGCCGGGAGGTCAGTTTGAGGCTTATAAACTTGTTGAAGAAATGTTAAAGAAAATATCTGCAAAAGCATATGATGGAGAACCGTGTGTAACTTATATTGGTCCTGATGGAGCAGGTCATTTTGTAAAGATGGTACATAATGGTATTGAGTATGGAGATATGCAGTTGATTGGTGAATGTTGCTGGTTTTTCAAAAATGGTTTTGGAATGACTTCTGGAGAAATTGCAGATATAATGATTGAATGGAATGGAGAAAATGATATTTTGAGAAGTTATTTAATTCAGATAACAGGTGATTTGATGAAAGAAAAACATAAAGTAAAGCCAGATGAATATCTTGTTGATATAGTTGCAGATATTACAAGAATGAAAGGAACAGGTACATGGACAGTTCAGAGTGCACTTGAATTACTTGTTCCTGTTCCAACAATTGCTTCTGCTGTTTTTTCAAGAGAAATGTCACAGGATAAGGATATAAGATTGAATGTTTCTTCTCTTTTAAAACTTGATATTAAAGAAAAATTTAAGGGTTCAAAGAAAAATATTATAAAAATTGCTCATGATGCTTTATATATTGCTAAAATTTCATCCTATGCACAGGGACTTGCTCTTTTAAAGGCAGCAAGTGAATTTTATAAATGGGATTTAAAACTTGGAGAGATTGCAAAAATATGGAGAGCAGGTTGTATAATAAGAGCACAATTTCTTGATGAAATAACAAAGGCATATAAGGAAAATCCAGACCTTCCAAATCTTCTTGTTGATAAAAACTTCTCTGAATTTATTACAAAAAATATTAAAAAACTTGCAAAATTTATTGAAATTTCCCATAAAGCAGGAGTTCCAGTTCCTGCTTTTTCAAATTCTTATGATTATATTTTACAGATAACAAGTCCGGTTATGTTTTCTGCTCAGGTAAGTGCTTTACAGAGAGATTATTTTGGTGCTCATGGATATTTTAAATTGAAAGGAATTGATAATCCTGAAATTTTAAAAACAGAAGACGGAAAAGAGGGAGAATTTCATACTGAATGGCTTGTTGAAGGAAGACCTGAAAAAGAAGTAACAAAATAAGTGAAAAAGGAGGAAAAAATATGAAAAAATCATATCATTCTATTTGCAGGTGGACTTTTAATCCAGGGAAAGGTGGTTTTGTTCCTTCAAATATAAGACCTTCATGGTCAGGAGATAAATTTAATTCAGTTGATTTTATAAAAATTGTTGCAGAAAAAATAAAACCAAGAATGCCAGAAAATGTTATTCTTGGAGTTGAGTTTCATTATGATTCAGAAGTAAATGAAAAAAATGTTGATGAAGTTGTTGGAATAATGAAGGAAAAAAATATCTATCTTGCCTTGATTACTCCCGGTGCTCATTCTCATTTTGCCTATGGTGGTATTGCCTCTTTAGACACGGATGAAAAGAAAAAAGCAGAAGAATTCGGGATTAAAACAGTTGATATTGCTTATGAAAAAATGAAAGATGTATTTTTGAAAGGGAAAGAACCAACTTTTGTTTTATGGAATGGTTCATGGGGTTATGATATTGCTACTCCATTTATTAAAAAGATGTATGATAATTTAAAAGAAAGTATTGCAAAACTGTGTAAATACGAGGAGAAAAAAGGAGGGAAACTTTATTTTGCCATTGAACCAAAACCAAATGAAGGTCATCCAGCAATGCTTGTTCCAACAGTTGCAAGTGCTATTTTATTCTGGAAAAAGTTGAAAGAAGAATATGGAATTACAGTTGAAAAAAAGGGAGTTAATAAAGAATTCGGGCATTCAGAAATGATAGGACTTGACCATATTTATGATACGGTTGAAGAAATTGATAATAAGATGCTTATTCACATGCATATAAACAGTCAGGGATATAATGATGGAATAATACTTGGTGGACCTGGAAAGTTTGATATTGACCATGGAGCAAGAATTAATGGTATGAATATAGTTATAGCCAAGTTAATTGAGGATGCAGGATTTGACAGATGGAAAGGACATGATATGCAGGCAAGACCCTATGATAATGAAGAAAAGGCAATTGAAAGGGTTATAAGAAGTATTTTATCATGGGAAGCATGTGAAAAAGTTACTGAAAAGATGAATACAGATGAAATTTTAAAATATCTATCAAATAGAGAAACGGATAAAGTTGAAGATATGATAAAGGATTTAGTTACAGAAGGTTTTAAGGTTTTTAAAGAACTTTATGAATGAAATTGAAGAATTTTTAGGTTATATAAAAAATTCAAAATATATAGTTGCCTTTACAGGAGCAGGAATATCAACAGAAAGTGGAATACCTCAATTCAGAGGACAAACTGGATTATGGGAAAAATATAAACCGGAAATTTATGGAACTTTACCTGGTCTGGTAACTCAATTTCTTATTTCTCCTTCAAAAGTTGCAAGTTTTATTTATGATTTCACCTATCCAATTTTAAATGCAAAACCAAATATTTCACATATAACATTATCTGAACTTGAAAAGAAAGGATATTTAAAGGCAGTTATAACTCAAAATATAGATAATTTACATCAGGAAGCAGGTAGTAGAAACGTTATTGAATTACATGGAAATATATATAAATGGAAATGTAAAAAATGTGGAAAGAAGGAAGACATTGGAAAAGAAAATTTAAAAGAATTTGTTGAAAAAATAAAAATTATTGAGGGAAGGAGAAATTTGATAAAGTATATTTCTGATTTTACAAGATGTAATTGTGGTGAAAGAAAAAGACCCGATATTGTATTTTTTGGAGAATTATTACCAGAAGATGAATTTAAAAAAGCAGAGGAAGAGAGTAAAAAAGCAGATTTATTTATAATCATAGGTACTTCAGGA
>DAORXQ010000069.1:0-7747 GCA_035371905.1 bacterium
CAAAAAAGGATAGACCGTTACTGATGAAATCAAGAAATGTAATTGAAACAATTAAAGAATTGCTTGAAATGAGAAAACCTTATTATGAAAAGGCAGATTATATACTGGATACAACTAAAAAACCAGTAGAAATAATTGTTGAGGGAATAATTGAAATAATCAAAAAAGAAGATGAAAAAAATAAAAGTTAAACTTGGTGAAAGCACTCATTATATTTATATTGGAGAATCAATAGAAAAAACAGGAGAAAAAATAAGAGATGGTGAATTTGGGGATAAATTTGTTATTTTAAGCAATCAAAGAGTTTTTAATATTTATGGAGAAAAGGTAAGAAAATCAATTGAAAAAGAAAATAGAACTGTGGAAAAAATACTTATCAAAGAAGGAGAAAGACAGAAAAATATCAATACAGTTTTAAAAATTATAAATAAACTTTCTGATTTACAAATAAGCAGAAATGATACAATTGTAAATCTTGGTGGAGGAGTTATAAGTGATATTGGTGGCTTTGTATCTTCCATTTATAAAAGAGGTATTAAATATATTACAATACCCACTACATTACTTGCTCAGGTTGATGCTTCAATTGGAGGAAAAACAGGTATAAATTTGCCTTTCGGGAAAAATCTTATAGGTACATTTTATCAACCATCTTTTATACTTATTGATTTTAAAACACTTTCAACACTACCTTATAAGGAAATCAAACAGGGAATTGCAGAAATAATTAAATACGGAGTTATAAAAAATGAAAAAATTTTTGAAAAACTTGAACAGATAAAAAAAGAAGAAATTGAAAACAATTTTGCATTTCTGATAATGGAGAGCATAAAGATTAAAGTGGATATAGTTGAAAAGGATGAAAAAGAAACAAAGGGTTTGAGAGAAATCCTCAATTTTGGACATACACTTGGACACGCAATTGAAATTTCAGATATAAAAAAATTCTCACATGGAGATAGTGTTTCTCTGGGAATGATAGGAGAAAGTTATATTGCTTATAAAAAAGGATTGTCTGATAAAGAAACCTATTTAAGAATTAAAGACCTTGCAAAAAAATTTAAATTATCAAATTCTTTTAGTAAAATAAATTTTGAAAAAATTCTTGAATTTATGAAACATGACAAAAAAGTTAGAAAAAACAAAATAAGATTTACATTACCGGAAAAAATAGGGAAGGTAAGTTTAGGAGTCATAATTGAGGAAAATGAAATATTAAAAATTTTGAAAGAACTTTTATAAGGAGAAAAAAATGAAAGAACTTGAAAAAATACGAAAACAAATAGATGAGATAGACGAAAAATTAATTGAACTGATGAATTTAAGAGCAGAACTTGTAAAAAAAGTTTTTGAAATAAAAAATAAAGAAAATAAACCATTATTTGACCCATCAAGAGAAAAAAAGATTCTGGAAAGATTAATTAAAAAGAATAAAGGGATACTTAAACCAGAAGATATAGAAGTTATAATGGAAACGATTTTTAAAGTTTATAGAGGAATGTTTAAAGAAATTGTTGTCGCTTACCTGGGTCCTGAAGGAACATTCACACATCAAGCAGCATTAAATAAATTCGGAAAAAAAGCAAGATATATATCAGCAAAGACCATAGATGAAGTATTTAAAGAAGTGGAAAAAGAAAGAGCAGATTATGGGGTTGTTCCAATTGAAAATTCAATAGAAGGTGTTGTTACCCATACTCTTGATGTTTTCATTGAAAGTGATTTAAAGATAACTTCTGAAATACTCCTTGAAATTCATCATTTTTTGCTCTCAAAAGAAAATTCAATAGATAGTATAAAAAAATTATATTCTCATCCACAGGCACTTGCTCAATGTAGAAACTGGATAAGTCAGAATTTACCCGATGCAGAAATATATGAAACAGAAAGTACAACAAGTGCTGTAAAAAAAATATTGAATGAAAAAAAATCTGCTGCTATTGCATCAGAAATTGCTGCTTCAATGTATAACCTGAATATTATTGCTGAAAGAATTGAAGATTTTAGAGAAAATGTTACAAGATTTTTGGTGGTTGGAAAAAATTATTCTGAAAAAACAGGAAATGATAAAACATCTATTCTTTTTTCAATAAAAGATAAAATAGGTGCTTTACACGATATCCTTGTTCCATTCAAAAAAGAAGGTATAAATTTAACAAGAATTGAATCAAGACCGAGTAAGAAAAAAGCATGGGAATATGTCTTCTTTGTTGATTTTAAAGGGCATAAAGATGAACCAAATGTTAAAAAAGCGCTGGAAAAGGTAAAAAAATCAACTATATTTCTTAAAATTCTTGGTTCATATCCAAAAGAAGGAGGATAATATGGAAGTAAAAAATAATAGAAGGAGGTTTATATGGCTGATTTAATCATAATGAGGCAGGGTGCAACTGAAGAAGAAATAGAAAAAGTTGTTGAAAAAATAGAAAAACTTGGATTTCAAGCACATATAAGTAAAGGAACTGAAAGAACAATTATTGGAATTATCGGAGATACAAGAAGTGTCTCTGATGAAACTTTTCGTATTCTTCCAGGTGTAAGTGAAGTTATAAGTATTTTAAAAGAATATAAACTTGCAAGCAGGGATTTTCATCCTTCAGATACCGTGATAGATGTAAATGGAATCAAAATAGGAGAAGGTTATTTTGTTGTTATGGCTGGTCCCTGTTCAGTAGAAAATAAAGAACAACTTTTAACTACAGGTAAATATATAAAGGAAAAGGGAGTAAAAATCTTAAGAGGTGCTGTATTCAAGCCAAGAACTTCTCCCTATTCCTTTCTTGGATTGGGACCTGAAGGATTAAGGATAGTAAAAGAAATAAAAGAAGAGTTAAAAATACCGGTAATCACCGAAGTTTTGTCTCCTGAAGAAGTTGAAATTGTAAGTGAAGTAAGTGATATTTTACAAATTGGTACAAGAAATATGTTTAATTACAGATTATTACAGAAAGTTGGAAGAATTAATAAACCTGTGCTACTAAAAAGAAATTTTTCTGCTAAAATCTCTGAATTTTTAAACTGTGCAGAATATATTTTAAAAGAAGGAAATAATCAGGTAATTTTATGCGAAAGAGGAGTGAGAACTTTTGACTCTGAATTTACAAGAAATATTCTTGATTTAAGTGCTATACCAATATTAAAAAAAGAAACACATCTACCTGTTATTGTTGACCCGAGCCATGGAACAGGAAGAAGAGACCTTGTTATTCCGATGAGTAAAGCAGCAATAGCAGCAGGAGCGGATGGTCTTTTAATTGAAGTACATCCAAAACCAGAAGAAGCACTTTCTGATGGTTTTCAATCATTAAATCTTGAAATGTTTGGAAATTTAATGGATGAAATTACTCCATTTATAAAGATTATGAAAAAGAAAATGTGAAATGAATACTATTGTTAGAAAACCAGAAAAAATAAGTGGAATTATTGAACTACCTGGAGATAAATCAATAACACACAGAAGTTTAATATTTGGAAGTATATCAGCAGGAAAAACATATATTTTAAATTATTCAAAAGGAAAAGATTGTTTATCCACCCTGAATTGTCTTTTAAATCTTAGTGTGAAAATAGAGGAAGTTGAAAATCAATTAGTTATAAATGGCTGTGAATTTAAAGAACCTGAGGATATCCTTAACTGTGGAAACTCAGGAACAACAATTCGTCTTCTTTCAGGTATTCTTTCTGCAAAACCTCTTTATACTGTTTTAACAGGTGATTCTTCACTTAGAAAAAGACCAATGGATAGAATAATAAAACCTCTTACAATGATGGAAGCAGAAATTTACGGTAGAGGGAATAATAAATATGCTCCTTTGACAATTATAGGTAAAAATTTAAAAGGAATAAAATATAAAATGGAAATACCGTCAGCACAGGTGAAAAGTTGTATAATTCTTGCCACACTTTTTGCAAATGGAGAAAGTATAATAGAAGAATCATATCAAACAAGAGACCATACAGAAAGAATGCTTGAATATTTTGGTGGAGAAATAGAAAAAAGAGGGAATAAAATAATTGTTAAAGGAAATCAGAAATTGAAAGGTAAAGAAATATATATCCCTGGGGATTTTTCCTCTGCCTGTTATTTTATCGCAGGTACAATTTTGGTTCCTGATTCAAACTTAATTATAAAAAATGTAGGTTTAAATCCTACAAGAACTGGTTTTTTAAATGTTATTGAAAGAATGGGAGGAAATTTTGAAATTTTAAGAAAAGAGGAAATTTCAGGAGAACCTGTAGGAGATGTAAAAATAATGTATTCTGAAAAATTAAAAGGAACCGAGATTTTGCCTGAAGAAGTACCGAATATAATTGATGAAATTCCTCTTATTGCTGTTTTAGGCAGTGTTGCAGAGGGGAAAACTATTGTTAGAGGTGCAAAAGAATTAAGGGTTAAAGAATCGGATAGAATAAAATCAATTTCAACTGAATTAAAAAAACTTGGAGCCAAAATTGAAGAAAAAGAAGATGGATTTATATTAGAGGGTGTTAAAAGATTAAAGGGAACAAAAGTAAATTCATGGAATGACCACAGAATAGCCATGTCTCTTGTGATTGCTTCTTTCATAACTGAAGGAGATATAGTTATAGAAAATTCTGAATGTGTTGATATTTCATTTCCTGAATTTTTTGATAAATTTAAGTATCTCGGAGTCAATTTTGAGTTTATCTAAAATTTGAAGGAGGTCAAAAATGAATGGAATTTACTTTTACACACCGACAAAAATTTTTTTTGAAAGAAATGGGATAGAGAAATACTTGCCACTTGTAAAGAATTACGGAAATAAAGTTCTTATTGTTTCCGGTAAAAATTTCATTTATAAAAGTGGTTTAATGGATAAAATAAAAAACATCTTTGACAAAGAAAACATTGATTATTCTGTATTTTCAAATGTTAATCCGGAACCCGATATAGAAAATGTTGAAGAAGGTGTTGAATTATGCAAGAAAGAAAATTGTAATGTAATACTTGCAATAGGTGGAGGAAGTGCTCTTGATGCTGGGAAATGTATTGCTGTAATGTCAAAAAATGAAGGTTCTTTAAAAAATTACTTTGGAGAAGTAGAATATAAAAATAATCCACTAACAGTTATTGCTGTACCAACAACATGTGGAACAGGAAGTGAGGTTACAAGGTATGCTGTTATTGTGGATAAAGAAGAAAAAACAAAAAAGACAGTAAGCAGTGAAAAAATTATGCCTAAAATTGCGATTTTAGATCCTGATTTACTTGATTATTTACCTTCTAAACTTATTGCAGCCACTGGAATGGATGCTTTCTCTCATGCTGTTGAAAGTTATCTTGCAACAATTTCAGATTATGTTTCAAAACTCTTTTCTCTTGAGTCATTAAAATTGTTAAAAGAAAATTTAAAAAGAGCAGTGGATGGAGACAAAGAGAGTAAAGAAAAAGTTTTTCTTGCTTCAACATTTGCGGGATATGCAATAAATAAAACAGGGACAATTATAGTTCACGGAATTGGATACTCTCTAACAATAAAATATAACACTCACCATGGAACTGCTAATTCCTTATTTTTACCTTATATTCTTGAATTTTTGAAAAAAAATAATTATAAGAAAGAAATAGAGGAACTTGAAAATATTATAGGAACTAATTCAGAACTTAAGAACTTCATAACTTCAATTGGACTTCCTTCAAAATTGAGAGATATTAGAGTAAAAGAAGAGGATATAGAAGAACTTGTTAATTTATCCATAAAAGGATGTGAAAGGGCTATGAAGAAGATGAAATTTGTATTAACAAGAAATGATTTTTTAGAAATAATCAATTCTGCTTTTTAATTATTCCATAAAATATCTTTAAAGACATTCAAAAATCCATATTTTCTCTGCCATGTAGTATACATAAAACCAACTATATTATTGAATTTTTTTGATATTTCATACCACAATTTAACATCATTCATATTATCTGCATCATAATAACACGCTATTAAAACTTTAAATCCCTGATTATAAAAAAATTCTAAACTTTTTTCTCTTGGTCTTCCACCCCATACAGCAATAATAATATCTTTTGGTATATAATTCCATGAACCAGTAAAATCTCCTTTAACGAGATAATAGTCCTTTTTTGCATTATGATTTGGATCAAACATATCTGACCATATATAAATTTCTGCTTTAGGATTATATTTACGAAGAATTTCCACTTCTTTTTTTACACATTCACCAAGTAATTCAGCCATATCTTTTCCTAAACATGCCTCACATGTTCCTCCCATTCTAATTTCATCCATATTTAATAGAACTTTTTTATAATTTAAAGTTTCCCATAATAACTTTGCTTCATGGTCAAAAATCTCATAAATTTCAGGTTCAGCCATACAAACAGTTACCTGACTATCATAAATTAACATCGGATGATACCAACTAACTCTTAATCTCTGTCCATTTTTTATACGACTATTCTGGGTTATCTTAATTTTAGGAAAAGGTCTGTCAAAATTTGTCCATAAGTTAAAATTTTTGTCTATTAATGGTTCATAATCTTCTCCTTCTTTATATATTTCTCCACTTCCTTCATTCCTGACAGTTATAGGAGTTCCAGGTCTTCTTAATACATTTATTGGTCCTATTTCTTCAATCATCCAGTCATCAAGATAAAATTTACCTGTTTTTCCTCCCCAGACACCGGCATAAACACGAACTTTTTCAAAGTTCTGACTGTTAAAAATCATAGTTAATTTTCTCCAGTCAGTCGTGGGTGGTAAATTAAAACTTCTTGGAGCAAGGTCTTTTTTATCTCCGAGAACTAATAATCTGAAACATCCCTGTGGTTGTAAATTTTCTGTTTTAACCCATATACTCATACGATAACATCTATATGGTTTAACAGAAATTTCCTGCATTATTCTTCCATGACCATAAGGATTTGCAGTAAAATTCTCAAATCTTATAGAAGTATTACCACTTTTTTTAATATTTTGCTCAACAAAACTTACCTCACCCGGCTGGTCATGAAAATTAAAGTATTTAAATCTATTTCCATTAAATTCTTCAAAACTACCATTTAGAATTTGAACATTTAATTCAGAGATAAAAATTGCTTCTCCATTTTTTACAACAAAAAGAGCATCTTTAACAGGTAAACCCTCTGCAAGATATTTATTATGTGATAAAACTCCTCCTCCATATCCAATAGAAAAAACTGCCGGGATCAGTTCAAGATTAAGTTTTTCACAACATTCTCTAATTTCCTTAAGATTTCTAAAATACCTTTCGTCTTTTTTGCACAATGAATCAAGTCCTGCGGAAAGTATTACTCCATTAAAATCATTCTTCTTTGCGTCATTTAAAATTCTCTTGACTTCTTCCAAATCTTCATTTTTCTCAATATTAAATCCAAAAACCCAAACAAATCTGTCTTTAAAATTATCACAGAGAAGAATAATTGAAACAAAAAAGAAAACTAAAAATGGTAATGTTTTTTTCATTAGAGATATGGTTCCAGAAATTTAATCGCTTTTTTTATATCCTCAATCTGTTTTTCACCACTTATTTCCCTCTCAATTATTATTGGTCCTTTAAAACCTTTACTTTTCAACCTTCTCAAAAGTACAGGAAAATTAACCATGCCTTCACCGATAGGTACCTCCTTCCCAAGATATTCATCTCTATTTGGCCAAAGTCCATCCTTTCCATGCATACTTTTTACATACTCACCAAAAATTTCAACGGCATCAATTGGATTTGCTTTCCCATATAAAATTAAATTTGCCGG
>DAORXQ010000069.1:7757-9460 GCA_035371905.1 bacterium
AAATTTATTCCAACATTATCCATTCTCATATCAAGTATTGTTCTTTTCAATGTTGATGGTAATTCTTGTCCTGTTTCAAAGCAAAAAATCTGATTATTTTCTTTACATTTTTCAACAACTGCCTTCATTACAGGTAAAAAAGATTTATAAATCGGGTCTTCTTCATCATCAGGAATAAAACCTACATGACAGACAATATTTTTTACTCCTATTTCTTTAACAAAATCGGAAAAATCAAAAGCCAGTTTTAATCTTTCCTCTCTATATTTTGGAGCGATAAAACCCATTGTCTCCGGACCATCTTTATTATTAAAAATCTGACCCTTAAATAACATAAAAACTGAAAAAATTTCTACTTCATAATTTTCTGCTTTCTTTTTTATTTTATAAGGGTCAAACCTATTTATTTCTTCTGAAAGAAACCCAATCTGACAAAGCGATAAGTTAAAGGATTTCACTTTTTTAAAACTTTCTTCAAGATTTCCTGAACTAACTATGAGCCCAAGTTTCAATTTATTCATATTTCTCCTTTCTTTATTTCTTTAATTACATTCCGGAATTAATGGTCCTGCAAGTTCTTTCAGGAAAAATAATTTTCCAGGTAAAGTTGGCATAAAACTGCTCGGAACCCAAATATCAGGACCATATCTTAAAGTTACCCATAAACTCATTCCCTGCCACATCATTCCTCTTCCAAGTGTTCCATCCGCTCCACCTATAATTTTATCTGCTTTTAAAAATATTCCGGGACCAATAGTATTTGCAAAACATGGAACGAGAGTTGTTCTGCTTTTAAAACTTGTAATTGCATTCTGTTCAATTGTTAATGGATGTAATTTTGCTCCAAGTCGGTATTCCTGTTTTTTCCATTCTTCTTCTGAATTAAATTCTTCGGCAAAATGTGGTTCCCAGAAAGCAATATGAAAAACTCTTCCAATTCCAAAAATAACAACAAGTTTAGCACCTTTTTTTCTTAATTCATTTATTTTTTCTGGATATTTTGGCAGTAAATTTTTTGTTGCAAAAAACCTCTGATTTTTCGGAATCGTTAATTTTCCAAGAGGTCCATAAAAAGCATCTTCCATAGCATTTTGAAAAGCACCCGGCTCTGTTGGAGGTAATGTATTTCCTTCTTTATCACTCCATTCATCCATATTAAATCCCCAGACATGTTTACAATCAATATTCCATTCTTTTAAAAAATAAACAACCCATTTATACATTCCCATAGGTCCCACAGGTAAAATCAAAATTAAATTTCTTCCTTCTTCTTTTGCTGCACATATTTCATAGGCAATTTCATGCCCCATCTTTACATTGAATTCCTCAAACGTATCACAAGAAACCGGTTGAAAATCCTTATTCCACCATTTTTGTCTTTCTGTTATCTTTTCTGGTGGATTTGAACAACACTTATCTATTTTCTTTAAATCCCATCCCTTTGGAAAGAAATTTTCTAAAAGAGACCCTTTTATTGTATTTATTAAATTCATATATCCCCCTTTTTTGTTTATAGTTTTTTCATTTTAACTCTCTTGTAAAATTTGTTTTTTTATTTTATCATAAATCTAAAAGTAAAAAAATGAAAGAAAATATAAAATTTGGAGTTATTGGTGCAGGAGGAATTGCTACAAGAAGAACAATACCCGGTATGCTTGAAGCAAAAAATATTGAGGTTCTTGCTGTTATGGACATAATGAATG
>DAORXQ010000070.1 GCA_035371905.1 bacterium
TAGGAACTTCAAGGTATAACTTATACCCATCCCTTTTTTTTAAAATACCTTTTGCCAAAGGAACTAAATTTTTAGTTTTAAGACAGGTAGATAAAGAACCTCGTAATGGATGATGTAATAAATCAACTCCATCGGTAAAATCTGGAATTTGATAGTATTCCATTTTTATAATCTAAAATTATACTTTTTAACTCTATACACATTTTTGCTTAAATTTATTCTCACATTTCCATCTAAATCCAAAGTATCATTTCTTCTGAACTCATTAAGCATTTTATCCAATTTCATTTCCTCAACTGTGCTATCTAACCTATCATATTGTAAAAGGTAAATATAAGCCACCTGCTGAATAATCTTATCTGGTAAAAATACTTCATCATCTTCTGTTAAATCTGAATAAAAAGAATAATATCTCAATCGCAAAACATAATCTGTATTAGGATAAGGATAAAAACAAAGTTTTCTCTGGGGATAATCAACAGCAATCATAGTAGGAATACCATATATTTCTCGTTTTCCTTCAATATCTTTAATATCGTAAACTCCTAAATAGTATTGTAAGTTATCTTTTATTAAAACTGCATTTTCAATCTTATTATAATCATCAGGTAAATCAACATACTTACTACCAGAAGCAACAGGTATTTCAACAACTTTTTTCAACTCATTATATTTAAAGTTTTTACTCTGGTCTTTAATCCAAGCAATAGTACTATTAAGAACATTTTGGTAAATATCCTCATCTTCGTCAGCATTACCCTTTTTTAAAACCACTAAAATATTATCTTTAATAGTCATTTTTTTAACCCTTTATTCTACCAATTTCCTTATCAGGATGAACTTCTTCACTCTTGATATGCTGTTTTTCCCACTCAATTTTTTCATCTATATACTTTAAAGTAGCAATAAAATTTTCGTCTCCTTCAACTTCTCCTACATATTCAACACCATTTATTACAACAACATTTTTCAACTTATATTTAACTTTCTTATCTTTCTCATCTTTTTTTATTATTATCTTTTCCATCTATCCTCCTTTCTTGTTAAGGGAGAGAGGGAATACCCCCCTCTCCCTTTAACTCATCTTAAAACGCAGAAGCACACTCAATTTTGGTAATAAAGTCCTGATTAAGAAGTATTGTCTTAAAGAACGCTTTCCATCCTGTTTTTCTCCTCTGTGCAAGTGGGTCGCTATCACTTGCTCCTGCTGGTGTAGTATATCTTTCAACTTTTGCAAGGTCAGTAATTCCGTATGCTCCTTTACCAATAATAAATACATTATGAACTGTTACATCTGTTGTAGGAGCAACAGGAGCAAGGTCTCCATCAGGATTTAAAGCAGTAATAACTACATTTGCATCTGGCTCTTGTAAAGAAGCAACTTTCCTCTTTGTAGAAGCACTTGCTCCTACATAAACATCATACAAATATCCTGTATTAGAAGGCATAGTTGCTGTTATCTTTCCTGCTCCACTACTTGTAGAAATAGTTACTGACTTATCTTGAGAAATTAACTCCTCAAATCCTGTAAGAACATTAACTCCAACAACAGAAACAGAGTAAGTTCCATCTGATAAACTTCCACCAGAAGTTGATCCAGTAGCAGTAATAGCCGCAATTCCTGTGTAGTTCTGAACAAAACTACTTCTTACCCATCTTACACCCATCCATTGTCCTATTTCACCTGCATACAACGCTTTAATATTTGAGTATTGAGCCGCAGGAACAAATGTACTATCTCCAATAATATCCATTTCAACAGATGGGTCAACAATTCCACCAAAATATTCTCCATCTATAGGTTCTGCTCTTCTATTTCTTAAAAACGCCACTGCTTTCTTAATCAATCCTGTTGAAATAACATCACTTGCAGTTATCTGACTTCTGGCTGTGCGTGTAGATGGGTAAAATACATTCCTTACTCCTTGTAAAACTCTCTGAATTTCTCTATCTCTTGTTTCAGAGTAAGCAATAGCCAACATTTCCTGTGCAATTTTTAAAACAGGATGGTAAAGAGTTAATTCAGCAACATCAGTCAGAGTAATATATTGTCCCCACTGCTCGCATACTCCTGTAACCTGACTGATTGACATCGTGCTTCCAGTAGGTGTTTCTCCTTCTGTAAGGGATGTTAACGGGAGAGCAATTCTTTCATACCTTACTGCTTTCCATATTTTACCAGAGCCCTGTTCAAAACCAAGTTTATTAGCAAAATTTTCAAACCTTAAATACCTCTGTGCTATTTTTAATAAATCTTTCTCAAGATATTCTCTTATATCAAAAGAAAGGTCAGAACTTTTAACAATTACTTCTGGCATTTTACTCCCTCCTTAAAACTTAACATCTTTAAGTTGTTCAAGTTGTTCTTCAAGGGTCTGCGGTTTAGGAGGAACTTTCCGAACGGACTTACTTTCAGGAACAGGTTTAGGTTTTTCAGTAGTTGTTTTAGGTTTTGTAGTTTCCACAGGTTTTGTCATAACTTCTCTTGCTTTAAGCATAAGGTATATCTGTTCTCGGGATAAATTTTGACCCTGTTTTCTGAAATTCATAAGTTCTGCTTCAATCTGTGGCTCATATTTAGAGTAATCTGAATACTTTTGATTAACTCTCATTTTATCGTTTTCATCATACATATGAGCCAGAGCCATTTTAAGAAGATTTAACTCTTGTTTTAATTTTTTAACCGCAGGGTCATAATATTCTTCTTCCTCTGGTGTTGCTTGATTAACCTGTGGCTGCCGTATCTGTTCCTGAAGTGCTTTAATAGTTTCTTCATACACTTTCAGCCGTTCGGTTAGTTCTCTTATTCTTTCTTCAGCCCTTGAAGAAACCTTTTCTCCCTCTGGTGGCGTAGAGGGAACTTCATTAACAACTTCGCCACCTTCATTTACTTCGCCACTATCGGGCGTCATAGTGGCATTTTCTAATTCTTCGCCCTGAATAATTTTGTCTTCCATACTTCCTCCTTTTTCGGTTTTTACGAGCCGAAACTCGGTTTATTTTTTAGTTTTTTATCTTCAACCTCTTTATTTCTGGCATAAATTACTTTTAATTTTTCTGGTAAATTAACCAATTCCTGATAAACTTTTACTTTTTCTTGTAATCTAATAATCTCTTCTAAATCAGTAGAATTAACTAAAGCATTTTTACATTCTTCTATTTTTTGTTTTATATACTCTTCAACTTCTTTCCAGGGATTATTAACCAACTTACTAATTTTTTCTTCCCAATTCATTTTTCTCCCCTTTTAAAAATATATAATTGTTAAAAAGTAAGAGTTTTTAAGATTTTATATTCCTGAACAAATTCTTTAGCATTAACTACAATCTCTCCATTTATCCAATCTTTAATAACTTCATCTATTTCAGGGTCTTTTTTAAAGTAGAAAAATACAAACCTCTTTTTTGTTTTTATATGTCTTAAAATTTCAAATCCTTTACACTTTAAAAGAGTAGCAAGCCATATGTCTGTGATAAGGATTTCATTTTCTTTCACTTCTTGTTCCACTTTCACCTCCCTGTTGTAATTGCTGTTGTAAAGTCATTTTTTGTCTTAAATTATTAAAATGTTGTTGTATATGTCTGGTAAAAATTCCAAAAATAGTTTCATCTTCCTGATATTGTTTACTTCTCTCATCGTGTAAGAATATATGAGATACATCATCATCAAGAATACTAACCTCAACTTCTTTCCCTAAAGCCATAAGTTCATTTTCTTCAAACGGGTCTTTTACTTGCTGATTTTGAGGAGTTTTAATTATATTATCAACATCAGTATTTCCGAGAGATTTCCAGATTTCTTTAATTATGTATTGCCAATTTATTTGTCCACCTAAAATTTCCTGTGGAATTTGAGAAAGAATTTGCATAAATAACATTAACTGCTGGTTTTTAACATAAATATTCATAGATTGTATTGTTCCTATCCACCTGAAAGAATATTCTTTTTCTAAAATCCTTGTTTCTTCTTCTTTAATATTTAATTTAAAAGCAAGTTCTCCTAATATCTTTTTTAATTTAATTTTTGAGATATAAAGTTTATCCATTAAAAAAGTTTTCTTCATTAAAGGAGTTAAAAATTGAACCTCAATATCATTAACTATTGTCTGAATAAAAGTTGACATAGTTTGAGTATAAGCAATAATTTCTGTTGCTGTCTGTCTTTTAGTAGGAAGAGGTGTAATAAGCCCTAAATTTGAATACTCATCTGTTAAATTCTTTAAATACTGAAAAGTTAAAAGTCCTTCATTTAAAATACTTGGTGGTCTATCAAAAATTACTCCATCAGGTTCACACTGCCATATAGCACCGGGGGCATAAATTAAACTATCAATACTTTGAACTTTTGCAGGGTCAACTTTTGCAATTGGGTTTTGAACTAAAATAGCATTATCAAGCATTATATTTATCAAGTCATTAAGCATAAATTGTAGATATTGAACTTGTGAATAATGAGAAGCACCATAAAAAGAGTTTGGTATTTTATGGAATTGAATTGCTAAATATGGTTTAAAATCTTCAAAATCTCCGTCATCAGTATTTACAAAATAAGGAGATGGAGTTATCTGTATAATAGTTTTACTTGAAGGTTCAAAAGAAATAATATAAGGCATTAACCTATCATCTTCATTAAATCTAACTTTTGTATAACACTCAATAATTTCATAATAAGGTAATTCCTGATATTGTTTAACATACTTTTCTTCGGTTAATCTTTCTTTCACATCAGCACTTCCAAGAGGTTTAATTTTTTCAACATTTGTATATTTCCCAATTTCCGCCATCCTCTCTAACTCGTCTCTATCTACGATAATTCTTTCAAAAGTTATTAAAGCGTCTTCAATATCATCAGCAGTTTCAGGATAAACATAGAAATCATTTTTAAGGTCAAGAATTTTAAACTTAATACTATCTTTTTCCCAATATAGTTTTGCTACTGCAGTTCCTTTGATTAACATTTCTCTCAAAAGGGACTTAAAATAAACAGGAATTTTCATCTCTTCAAAAAACTGATATTGAAGCAACTTTTTAACAGCGTCAGCATATCCTTCAGGAGTTCCAGGCATAGGAAGTATCATAAAATTATCACCATAAGGGAATAACTTACTTGTTATTTCATTTATTACATCTTCTGTTTTCTTTCTAATAATAGGGACAATAACTTCTGAAATTAAAGGATTGTATTTTTGATATTTTTGAGTTTTTAATCTCCAAATATTATCCCATCTATCCCACTCATCCTCCAGCCATTTTCTCTCATTTTTTACATCCTGATAAACATCAATCAAATACCTAACTTTTTTAACATAATCCTCTCTATCAGCATAATTAACAATTTCCATTATTCTCCTTTTTGGATTTGATTAACAACTGCTTTAAACTCTTCAAATTTAGAAATAGGGATATAAATTGCTTCTTTAAAATTCATAACTTTCTTTTTTCCGATATATCTAAACTTATTCAACTTTATATACTCTCTTCCTTGTGGAGAAACAGCGTAAGAAACAACTATCCCACCATAAGCAGAGAATTCTATTTCAGTTAAATCTTCTACTTTCCAATTATCTTCCATTACTTCCCTCCTTTATAAAATATATTATTTTTCTTGCTTAAAACTCTTTGTTCCCTCTTGGTAAAAATCTTGGTAATCCTACTTTTAAAACAGAGTATTTAAAATCAAGTAAACAAGCCCATCCTATACAATCAAGTGTATGGTCATTTCCTCGTTCAGGAAGTCCGTTTTTCTTATAACTCCAAGTAGATAATTCTCTTATTGTGTTAAGTAAATTATTAAAAATAAAAATCCTTCCTGCTTTAAAAAATGTTTTAACTTTATTTATCTTTGTTCCTATTTCTGTTAATGGTGCTTTACATAAATTATTTATTCCTGCTTCAATATATGCTCTAAAATCAGAAATATTTGTCTGTGGATTAGTTTTATCAACAGTTGGATCAATGTAAGTTTTATAAATCTTTTCTTTCCCTGTTAAAGCAATTATGTTTTTTACATTTTCGTGAATAATTAATCCTCTCTCATAATACTCTCTGTAAAAGTAATAATTGTTATTCGGGTCAACAGCCAGCCATAAGCAAACAGTAGGGTCATTTATTCCGTGATCTATAAACCTGAATTTTATCCAATTATCTGGAATATGGAATGGATGAATTAAATGTTTTCTCTTATCAAACTCTTGATATATTAAACCTGCTAAAAATAAAAACTTACCATATAACCTTGCCTGTAATTCTTCTTCTGAATAAATAGTTTTTAACCTTTCAAGTTCTCCTTCTGGAAGATGTGTTAAGTTTTCAAAAGTGCTTCCTTCAAAAACTTCAAGTTCAGGGTCAACAAATTGTCTTAAATAAATCTTCTCATACATCCAAGTTGAGTAAAGCGGTGTAATAGTTATCCATAAATCTCCTTTCTGGTCTATTGTCCTCATAAAAATTTCTCTAAAAATCTCTTCTGGACAATCTTCATCAATAGCACAATACCTTATACTCGCTCCTGTAAACTTCTCAACAGGACTATCACACGACTTACAATAAATTTCACTTCCATTATTCAAAACTATTATTTGTTCTCTCTTGAAAAACTTTTTAATATTACTTCCTAAAAATTTCCTTAAATAAGGGAGCATAACATTAGCCGTAACTCTACTATCAGGACATACAACCCAACCAATATTCGGGACTTTAACATTTTTAACAGGGTGAATACCAAGAGCAAACCGACAAACTTCATACGCAGATAAAACACTTTTACCTGACCTATTTCCAGCAAAAATTACTCTAAACCTTTTAGAACAATTTAAAAACTCTTCTTGAAATCCTTTATTGGGCTTAAATGCTAAAAAAGGGTTCTCCTCTAATTCACTCTTAATTTCTCCAATAATTTCAATCAGTTTTTCTAACTGAACTCTACCCTTACTTAATGCTCTTTCCTTCCTTCTTTTCTCTATTTCAATTGGTATTTTTTCCATCTTTTATTCCAAGTGCTTCTTTAACATCTTCTACTAACTCTGGATATTCCTGTTTTATGTTTTCAAGTAATTCTTTCAGTTTCTGTTTTTTCTCCTCAATATTTTTTCCAGAAAAAGATAATTTTGGTGCTTTAAAGGAATAAACAATATCAACTAAAAGAGGTAAAAGCATAGCAATTGTTTTCGGGGAATATTCTTTTAAATCATCCTGCTGTAATTTAAGCAAAATCTTTGTCATAATAACACTGGCAGTTTCTTTCAATACTCTTTCCCACTTCTGTGGATTTCTTATAATCTCCCTTAATTCCTTTAAATTTAAATCCTCTAACTTTACATCCTCTAAAATTGGTTTTGGTCTTCTCCCCATTTTAAAATATATAATGTCAAAAAATAGATACTCTTGACAAAATCTTAACAAAAAGATATAATATATTCTAAAATTAAGGAGATTTTATGAACTCAACTTCACAAAAACTCGGACTAAACGATATAATAAACTACGCCTATAAACAATTCCGCATATTGTCAAAAAAATATCAAAAGAAATTTAATCTCCAATACGATGAAATTTCAGAGATGGAAAGTGTTTTTCTTCACGACCTCGGGAAATTAATAAGCAGTAAAGAAAAAATTGAGTTTATGAACCATAATACCTATTGGAAAAAATACCTTAAAAAGTTAACTCAAAATTCAATAAGAATTTATCTAAATGTTAAAAAGAAAAATAAAGACATCAAAGATAAAGTTATTAAAAACTCAATTATTTTACAAAATCCACCAACTTTTAATGAAGAGATAGAAAACCTGCTTTCCGAAGTTAAAAATGTTTTAAAATTCATCAGAGAAAAAATATTAGTATGAATAAGGGGAATTATTACAAGAAAAAAACAAAAGAATTCCTTGAAAAACAAGGTTATGTAGTTGAATACCTTGAAAAAATACAGAGAATTTATACAAAAGGAAAACTTATTTTTGTTAAACGGGATTTGTTTGGAGCAGATTTAATAGCATTAAGTAAACAAAAATGTTTATTTATTCAGGTTAAAAGCGGTGGAAAAAATACAGGAATAAATATTAAAAAAGCAATTGAAGAATTTAATAAATATCCCTTCCCTGATTTTATTGATAGATGGATTGTTGTCTGGAAAGAAAGAGTTAAAGAACCTGAAATAATTGATATTAAAGAGATATTAAAATAAATATAAAACATAAAAATTTTTAAGTTTTTTTATTTTAACTCTTGATTTTAACCTGCTATTTAATCTTTTATTTAACTCTAATTTCGGCTTTTTAACACCTTTTTTAAGGCATTTTTACCCTGAAATTTTTATTATTTGTCATAACCAACAGGCGGGTGTGCGGGATGGCAGGGGTGGGGGGATGGGTCTGGTCGGTTTAAAATTTGGTTGTTTTTTGGCTCTAACTCAAAAAATAAGACAAGATTTTTATCGGGTTAATGATTTAATATTAACAAAAATTTTTTCTGGTCTTTAAATTTGAAATTTTACTCATCAACTACTTTTAAAGGATGGATAACATAGGGGTATGGGTATTCTGGAAGATTTAAGTTATTAATAGTCAAGAAGTTAAAGTTATCTAAAAAGTTAACATAATTTTTATTATCCGACATTATAATCTAGAAGCAAGGAATATCAAGGGTTTTCAGAATTTACTCTCAAAAATCAAATAAAACTATTGAAAATAGTTGGTCTGGTGCTCTTCTGGATGGTAAAAAGTTAACATAAAGCAGGAATTTAAAATGCTTGATAGACAAGGGATTTCACAGAAAAGTTAACATAAAATGCGAGAGGCATAACTTTCAGTCAACTGTCAACTCTACTTTTTCTCAATCAAACTACTACATATAGTATTTTTTTAAAATAAAAACTACAACTTGTATTTTAAAAACAAGATAGAATGTATTTTTTCAGGACTTCTGGTATATTCTAAATAGACAAGTATGTCTAAAACTTGACAAAAATATAAAAATAAGGTATAATATATACAGAACAAAAAAA
>DAORXQ010000071.1 GCA_035371905.1 bacterium
CCATTTTTTTGTGTTTAATACTGTGCCATTTAGAATGTCCTGACATATCTGCCTCCTTTTTATTTTTCTTCTTTTAATCTTTTCCAAAATTCTTTTGCACTCAAGTTTTCAATTATCTTTCTAAATTCTTCTGCTTCTTTTTTATCTATTGGTCTATCAAACTTATTAGATTTAATAAAGTCATCGCTATCATAATATTTTATAATATCCGGGTTTTCAAGTAAATCTTCTGAAGCAAAAATAGGAACATCAAATCTTAATGCAATTGCAATTCCATCACTGGGTCTACAATCAATCCTTTCAATCTTTCCATTTACTTCAATCACAAGGTCTGCATAATAAACATTTTCCTTAAGAGAATGAATTTCAAGTTTTTGAATTTTACCTTTAAGTTTTTCTATAATAATTTTCATCAAATCGTGTGTAAGCGGCCTTGGAAACTTTGCTTTTTCAAGAACAAATAAAATTGACTGTGCTTCAAAAATTCCAACAACTATTGGCAGTACTTTCCCATTTTCACTCTTCAAAATAACTATCGGAGTGCTGGTCAAAATATTTAAAACAACTCCATCAACATATACCTTCTTCATATTTATGTTTTTTCCTCTTTTTCTTTCTTCCTCTGTTCAATAATTTTTGCCGCTATATGTGAAGGAACTTCTTCATAATGAGAAAATTCCATAGAGAAAGTTCCTTTTCCACTGGTAAGAGAACGTAGTTCGTTTGTATAATTTGACATTTCTGCAAGAGGAACCTGTGCTTTTACAATTTGAAAACTGCCAGATGAAAGCATATCAAGAACCTTTCCTCTTTTTGAATTTATAGTTCCTATAACATCCCCTACATTTTCAGAAGGTACTCTTATTTCAACATTAACTATTGGCTCAAGCAAAACTGGCTTTGCTTCACTGACTGCTTTTTGTAAAGCCATTGAACCAGCTATCTGAAAGGCAATATCTGAAGAATCAACAACATGATAACTACCATCGTAAAGAATAACTCTTATATCAACTATTGGATAATTTGCAAGTACTCCCTTTTTCATTGCATCCCTTACACCTTTTTCAACAGAAGGTATGAAATTTCTTGGGATTGCACCTCCAACTATCTGGTCAACAAATTCAAAACCAGTACCTCTTGGAAGTGGTTCTATTTTTATAAAACAGTGTCCATACTGTCCTCTTCCTCCTGTCTGTCTCTTAAATTTCCCTTCTGCATTTGCTGTTGCTGTTATTGTTTCTTTATAGGCAATTTTTGGAATACCCTTTTCCACTTCAACACCGAATTTGTTTTTAAATTTATTTACCGTAATATCTATATGTAAATCTCCCATCCCTGAAATAATTGTTTCTCCTGTTTCTTCATCTCTGAAAATCCTTATGGTCAAATCTTCTTCAGAAATTCTTCCTATCGCATTACCAAGTTTATCCTCTGTTCCTTTTATTTTTGGTGCAATTGAATATGATACAGCACCTTCAGGAATATGTGGTTTTTCATAAATGATGTTTGTATTTAAATCACAGATTGTATCAAATGTTTGTGAATTGAGTTTTGCTGCGGTCACTATTTCTCCTGGATACACAACTTCAACGGGTTCCTGTTTTCTACCCTGCATTCTGAATAATTGCCCAACCCTTTCCTTTACACCTTTTGTTGAGTTTAAAAACTGTGAATTAGAAAAAAACTTACCACTTAAAACTTTTATATAAGAAAGACGTCCTGCAAAAGGGTCAAAAATTGTTTTAAATATTATACCTGTAAATACCTGTGTATCTTTTCTTTCCACCAATACTTCCTGACCATCCTGATTTTTACCTTTCAAAGGTGGCATTTCATCAGTTGAAGGGATAAAATTAAAAATAAAATCAATCAATTCTTCTATACCAATCTGATTTAACCCTGAACCAAATAAAACAGGGAAAACAGTCCTTTCAACTATACCATTCTTTAATGATTTTGCAATTTCTTCTTTTGTAAGTTTTCCTGTTTCAAGATATTTTTCCATTACCGCATCATCAAGTTCAGCAAGAGTATCCATTGATTTTTGAAATAATTCACTGAATTCACCCCCAGAAGATACATCTTCACTGAAAATATTTTTAACTCCTTTAAATTGTCCATTCTCAAAAACAGGATAATTCACAAGTACTGCTTTATTTCCCAGAAAAGAAAAAATTTCATCAATAACTTTTCTGTAATTTAAATCAGGACTATCCAGTTTATTAATGAAAATAATAGATGGAAGATTTTTTTTACTTATCATCTCCCAGATTTTTTCAGTTCCTACCTCTATTCCTTCTACCGCTGAAACATTTAAAATTGCAATATCAGATGCTTCAATTCCGGAAATCTGTTCTCCAACGAAATCAATATATCCTGGAACATCTAAAATGTATATAATACTATCATCTCTTTTTACATATCCAACAGCTAAGTTTATACTTATCAACCTTGTTTTTTCCTCTTCATCAAAATCAAAAGTAGTATTTCCCTGATTAATATCTCCCATTCTTGTTATCATACCTGTTTTATAAAGTATTGCCTCTCCAAGAATTGTTTTTCCCGATTTTGTACTTCCAAATAAACCAATTGTAACAACCTTTCCCATTTTCTACTCCTTTCACATTTCTGTAAATAAAATTTAATATTCTGCTAAAATATTATACCACATTTAAAAAAATCAGTAAAAACCCAAGTAGTTAATGAATTTCAATTAAATCAATAAATTTTGAAATTTCAAGATATGATGGTTGAGAAGGCGCTGTTTTTTTATTTAAAGCAACATAAGTAAAAGAAGAACCAAAAAAAAGTGGTATTAATCTTTTGTATAAAGAAGTGGCCATGGGAATAACGATTAAACCAATCTTTTTTGAGTAATTATACGAAAGTTCTGTAAGTGTAAAGAGATGTTTTTCTGTTAATACTTTTGTAGCAATTTTTACCATATCTGCTCCATCTTTTTTGCCTTTCTTAACAATTTTTTTTAATATGTTAATATCAGGTGTCTTTTTAAAATTATGGTAGGAAAGGATAATTTTTTTGTTTTTACTTTTACAGATTTCAATAACTTTATCACATATTTTACTTTTAATCTCAACATCAATTATATCAATATAATTACTAACTGCTCTAAAAATTTCAAGCCGTTTTTTATCAGATAAATAAAAAGAATTCTCTCCCCCTTCTTTATACCATCTTATAGTACCTATAATGTTTACTCCCCCTAGTTTCCTTGTTTTTTTTATCCATTCAATTATATCACTTTCATTGAAGTTTCTTAAAAATTCATCAATTCTCAATTCAATATATTTCACATTTTTTAAAACTTCATATAAAATCTTTTCCTCTTCATCACCTGTAAGTACAAGTATAATTTTTTCTTTTAAATTTTCCATTTCCCAGTCCCTGTTTTACTGAAATTATATCTCAAATCCTATATCAAGTTTTGATTTTGCCAGAATATAACTGTTATGAAATACTTTGTTTACATCTTCAACTTTTATTCCTGCTGAAACAATAATTTTTTTTGCAAAATCGTCTGTAATTAAATCGTCAGGGGAATGTGCATCAGTATTCAAAATTAAAGGAAATTCATATTCATACCATAAACGAGATACATGCCCATTTGAAAAAGAATGTCCTTTTCTTGCAGATATTTCTATACTAATTTTTCTTTCAGCAGCGATTTTTGCCTCATCTTCACTTAACAATCCAGGATGAGCAAGAATATCAATATCGCTTTCCAGTGCTTTTTTATTTGTTCCTTTTGCAACCGGCTCAACAATTGTTTCTCCATGAACAATAATTATTTTAGCACCGAGATTCCTTGAAATTTTAACAATATTTGGAATATCAACTGGATTAACATGGGTTATCTCAACACCAGGAATTGCCTTTATTCTGAAATTTAAATTAATTTTTTCACAAACTCTTATAATTGCTGGAATAACAAAATCAATATTGGAAAAATCAACATGGTCTGTAAAAGCAATAACTTTATATCCTTTTTCATCTGCCCTTCTTGCAAGTTCACTCGGAATTAAATCACCATCACTTAAAATCGTGTGAGTATGAAGGTCTATCATTTTATCTCCTTTTTAGGGGGCTTTACTTCTTTAACTATTACATCAACATTTGAAACCTTTAAACCACTCATTTTTTCAACTTCTTCTTTTATTTTCTTCTGAACCTGATAAGTTATTTCCGGGATATTTGTTCCATAATCAACAGCAATGCTGAGTTCAAAACTAACTTCTCCTTCTCCAAGTATTACCTTTATTCCTACATCCTGTTTTTTCCTGATTATTTTTTTCAATCCTCCCATTAACCCAGTTATAACTTTATTAACTCCTGGAACACTGGTAGCGGCAACACCTGCAATAGAAGCAAGAACTTCGTTATCTATTCTTACTTTCCCCAGTTCCTTTTCCTCTTCTACCATTTAATTACCTCCTTTTGATTACTTTCAGAAACAACCTTATCAACAAAACCTACATAATATCTTCCTGAAAGGAATAAAGGATGGGAAATAATTTTTTTATACAGAGGGACTGTGGTTTTTATTCCTTCTATAACAATTTCATCAAGCGCTCTTTTCATTCTTTCAATTGCTTCTTCTCTTGTTCTTCCATAGGTTATGAGTTTCATAATTAAACTATCATAATAGGGTGGTATAAAATACCCTTCATAAATGTGTGTGTCTATTCTTATTCCAGGTCCTGCCGGTAATACAAGTTTTTTTATTCTACCGGGAGATGGCATGAAATTATTTTCAGGGTCTTCAGCGTTGATTCTGCATTCAATTGCATGATAATTTATTTTTATGTCTCTATGGGAAAAATCAAGTTTTGAATTATCTGCAATTTTAATCTGGCTCTTAACAAGGTCTATTCCTGTAACACACTCAGTAACTGGATGCTCAACCTGAATTCTTGTATTCATTTCTATAAAATATGGATTTTTATTCTGGTCAACAAGAAATTCTATTGTTCCCGCATTTCTGTATTTTATATATTTTACTATTTTTTTAGCATATTTCTGCAATTTTTTTCTTAAACCTCTATCTGCAAATGGTGATGGACTTTCTTCTATCAATTTCTGGTGTCTTCTCTGAATAGAACAATCCCTTTCAGGGAAAACATAAATATTTCCTTTATTATCACACAATACCTGAATTTCAATATGTCTCGGCCTTTCAATAAATTTTTCAATATATAAAGATTCCTCCCCAAAAGATATTTTTGCTTCTTCCTTACAGGTATTCCACATCTTTTCAAATTCTTCAACTGTATATACCTTTCTCATTCCTCTACCTCCACCACCTGCAGATGCTTTTATCATTATCGGAAACCCTATTTTTTTAGCATGATGAAGTGCCTTTTTGAAATCATTTTCTTCATAACCAGGAATAACAGGAACTTTTGCTTTTTTGGCTATTTTTTTTGCAAGGGATTTATCACCTATCATTCTTAAATTTTCAGGTGTTGGACCGACAAAAATTATTCTTGCAGAATTACAAATTTCAACAAACTGTATATTTTCAGAAAGAAAACCATATCCTGGATGAACAGCATCCGCGCCTGTTATTTCAATTGAACTTATAATAGAAGGAATATTTAGATAACTTTCTTTAGGTTTTGAAGGTCCTATACAGATTCTTTCATCTGCAAGAAAAACAGGTAAAGAATACCTGTCAGCATCAGAATAACCAATAACAACAGGAATTTCCAGTTCTTTGCATGCTCTTATAACTCTTAAAGCAATTTCTCCCCTATTTGCTACAAACAATTTTCTTATCATTCCCGAGCTCCGTCCTCCTCTAAAGAAAATTTTACAAGACCATCTTTTTTAAATGGACTTACAATTAAATGAAAATGATCAGGCATCAACGTAAAACATAAAATATACACTAACTTTTCCCTTTTTTCCGAGCCCTGTCCTCCGTATTCAACCGGTTTATCGTTATTAAAAATGTACAAGTATTCCATAAATCTTTCATAATCCCTATCTTCAAGAAATACACCTCTTTTATCCACTCCCCTATTATAAATATGATAAAAACAGCCTACCACAAATTCCTCTTTCCTTCTCATTTTTCCGAGATCAGTCCTCCGATTTCAAGGACGAAAAGGACCTGTCCGTATTCAACGGGTTTTCCATTCTCCACAAGTATTTCCTTCACCACTCCATCATATTCTGACTTAATCTCATTCATAACTTTCATTGCTTCAACTATACACAAAACATCTCCTTTTTTTACGAATTGACCTTGTTCAACAAAAGGAGAACTGGTAGGAGAAGGAGTCCTGTAAAAAGTTCCAACAAGAGGAGATTTAACATAAACAATATTTTCAAGTTCCTGAGATATATGTTTTGATTCTTCTACAATTTTATCTATATTCACTTTGGGACTTTCTTCTATAACCTTCCTTTCTCTTATTTCTTCCCCTTTTTTGCTCAAAATCAAATGAAAATCGCCTTTTTTTACTTCAAGATATTCTAGACCATACTCTTTCATAAAATCAGCGTAAACTTTTAATTCTTCGGGCTTCATTTTCCCTCCAGATTCAAACTTAATTTTTCTATAATTCTGAACAATTCATTAACTATTTTTATTGCTTTCTCTGCATCTTTTTTTCCATAAAAATCCTCAGGTATAAAATCCATATCTCCATAAAAAGAAATTTCTCGCTGACTTCTTAGCCATTTACAATCCTTTTCAATTTTTTTAAAATCTTTTTTAATATCTAATTTTAACTTTTCTGAATGTTTTATTATCAAATCTATTACATCATGCCATTTAGGTGGAGTTACATTCAAATTAAGTAATATTGCTTTTTCCAACAATTCAATTATTTCCTGAGATTCTCTTATTACATCTGAATAACTTTTTTTCAGCATAAATTGATTTAATATTTCTCTTCTTACTTTTGCTCTTTTTAAATAACTTCCTATTAATCTTTTGTTAACCATCTTTCATTATATAATGTGGTATAGGATATTCAAAATATTCAATCCTATGTTTTTTAAATTCATCCAGTTTTTTTAAGAATTTTTTGAAATAATTATTTTTATCATAAATAATTTTAAAACTTGCAGACCAAAGATAAGGCAATTCCACTATTAAACTTTTTTTACTCTTTATAATTGGAGAAATTAATGGAAATATATTTTTTTCTTTAAGTTTTTTAATTGTTTCAATATTATCAAGAATTGAAAAAAATTCAGTATACATTTTATAATTTGAACCTGCCTTTTCAAGAATCAGAAGCAAATCAATATCTGAAAAAGGAGTATACTTATCTTCTGCATAGGAACCAAAAATCACAATTGAAACAAGATTTTCCTTATAGTACTTTAAACATTCCTTTCTTAACTCATTAATAAAATCAGAAAATTGTTTTTCATTCATATTTTCAATCAGATGCGGGTTATATATTCACCTGTTCTTGTATCTATCCTTATGGTATCTCCAACTTCAATAAATAAAGGCGTTTGAACTATAAGACCTGTTTCTACTTTGACTTTTTTTCTCCCCCCTTGAACTGTATCTCCTTTATATCCTGGTTCTGCCTCTATTACTTTAAGGTCAACTGTAAAAGGAAGTTGAATGTCAATTATTCTACCCTGATAGAAAAGACCGGTAACTTCAAGATTTTCTTTCAAGTAGTATTTTTTATTACCTATTATTTCATCACCCAAATTAAACTGTTCATAAGAGTTATTATCCATAAAATAATATGTTGAACCATCTGAGTAAAGAAATGTAAGAGGTACTTCTTCTAAAATAACAAGTTTAACTTCTACATCGCTTCTGAAACTAAATTCAACACCTCTTCCTGTATCTATCTCAACTGCCTTAATCTTTACAATACCCCTTCTCTGCTGCTGAACAACATGGGTAGTACTTTTAACAATATATAATTTCCCTTCATACTCAAAAACATTTCCTTCTTTCAAATCAAGTACATTCATACTAAAAATTATACCATACAAATAAAAATAAATAAACCCCCTTCTTCCGAACCCGGTTCGGAAGGTGGCTATTCAAGTCCTATCGCTTTTCTCAAAACAAGTATCACATCTGAAATGTCTATCACTCCATCATCATTCATATCCCCTGCATCCGGGTCTGGTTCATCTATCAATATTGCCATCCTCAAACATAAAATCACATCACTTATATCTACTTGCTCATCTCCATTTATATTTCCTAAAATTCCTATACATTCTCCTTTTAAGATTATCTCTACCTCTGGATTCTCATTATCATTTGAACCCACTTTCAATTTCCCTTCTTTTATCCCTTTTGTATTTGGAACAAAATATACAGGTATTAATGTTAAGTTATCTTCTGGTATTGTTATCGGAAATTCTGTCTCTACTTTGAAATCTACTGCATTTATCCCTGTTATTGTTATTGAACTAACTGTTAAATCATCACTCCCATAGTTTTTCACAAGTATATATCCCTCTTTCCTTCCTTTTGTGCTTCCAAAATCAAGTATATCTGGATTTACTCCTATCACTGGTTTATTCGGTTTTGTCCTGTATATCCATATCCTCTCGTTGTTCTGGCTATTTGTATCCTCTGGTGTTATATCTTTTATCTCTCCTCTTATTCTATATTCTCCTTCTACTTCTGCTATAAATGTCTCACTTATTACTACCTCTTCAAATGCTCCTGGTGTAAAATTCGCACTTTTAAGTAATTCTTCTGTT
>DAORXQ010000072.1 GCA_035371905.1 bacterium
TATTTTAGGTTCAAATGTAATAAAAACAATTGGAAAAGGAGTGGTTCCTTTAAATATTCTTCCCTATGATGTTGCAAATATAATAGGTATGGTTTCTCTTTTTGGAGCAGGAACATGGTTAACAATAGCAACTTATAAAAAATATCCTATTTCAACCTCTCATTCAATAGTTGGTGCTGTTGCAGGTGCTGGTCTTGCTTTTTCAACTCCAATTTACTGGGGAAAAATCTGGCAGATAGTTATATGCTGGATTCTAACTCCTCTTGGTTCTGCCATATTTGCTTTTTTATGCTATCCATTAGTGAGATTCTTTTTTTCATTAAAGTTCATAAGAAAATAAGAAAAACAACTTATAGTATTTTTAATTTATCTTTCAAGTGCTTATCTTGCTTTTTCATGGGGAGCAAATGATGTAGCAAATGCAACAGGAGTTCTAATTGGAACAGGTAAAATCTCTCCAAAAATTGCTGCTTTAATAGGTGCAATATCAATGGCAATTGGTGTTTCAACATGGGGATATAAAGTAATAGAGACAGTTGGTTTTAATATAGTTCGTTTAACTCCTTTAATGACAATAGCACTTGAAATTGGTTCTTCTTTAAATGTTCATCTTTATACCCATTTTGGTATTCCTGTTTCCACATCTCATTCAATAGTTGGTGCGATATGGGGAATTGGACTATATCAGGGAATGAGAACTATAAATCTGAAACTTGCAAAGGAAATTATAACAACATGGGCTATAACTCCTTTAATTTCAGGTATAATAACTTATGTAATGACAAAAATTTTATTAATATTTATAGGGGGTTAAAATGGAAAGGACGAAAAATATATTATTCTGGCTTGGCCAAAAAGAAGAAAGAGAAATATTGAATGATGAATTGAAGCATGTTGAGATATCTTTAAAATGTGTTGAAGAAATGAAAAATGCCATAGAATTTTTTGTGAAAGGGAAAAAAGATGAAAAAGAAAAACATATTACAAATGTTAAAAATTATGAACATCAAGGAGATGAAATAAGGAAAAAAATTACTCTTGAACTTTCTAAAGGTTTACTTTTTCCTCCTGATAGAGAAGACCTAATTATTTTAAATGAAGGACTTAATGATATAGCAGATGGAGCAAAAGGTGTTGCAAGATTACTTGAATTTTTTGATGAAAAGATATCAGAAGAAATGGGACATCTATTAATTTCAGATGCTATCATTTCTTTAAAGGGAGGCGAAAAATTAAAAGATGCTATAAATTCCTTGATAAATAATGATATTCAAAAATTACTTGAAGAATGTGCTCATATTGAAACACTTGAAGAAGAAGGTGACGATAAAAGAAGAGAACTAATAAAAATGCTAATGAAAGAAAATCTGTCCGCTCCTAAAATAATTTTACTTTATGAAATTATTGATACACTTGAAAATCTCACAGATGCAATCAAAAGGGCTGGAGACCTTGTCAGAATTCTTGGTATAAAATCAAAATGAATCAATTTAATATAGAAACTTACCGAAAAAAAGTATTCAAAACAATATCAAAATATAAACTTGTAGAAAAAGGAGATAAAATTTTTATAGGTCTTTCAGGTGGTAAGGATAGTGGCTCAGCATGTTATTTAATTTCAGAATATGTTAAAAAAAATAAAATAGACTGCCAGATTACTGCATTTTATATTAAACTTGGTGATTTTATTCCAGAAGAAATAATTGAAACTATAAAAAAACAGGCAGAAATATGTGGAATTGAATTAAAGATTTATAATATTTTGGACTTCGGTATAGATTATTCAAAAATTGTAAAATTGAATAGACCTATATGTAGCAGTTGTGGAACAATTAAAAGATACTTAATGAATAAAATACCCAGAGAAGAAGGTGCAAATAAATTATGTACAGGACATCATGGAGATGATTTTATAGTTTTTTTTATGAAAAATATAATTGGGAAAAATATTGACTGGATTTCAAAGTTTACACCATTTCTTAAAGGAAATGGAAAACAACTATCAAGAATCAGACCTTTATTTTTTGTTGGAGGTAAAGACAACAAAAATTTCTGTGAAGAAATGAAATTCCCATATATAAACGAAGATATATGTCCACATAAATTTCTAAAACAGAAAATGGATAAAAGAAGAGAAAAATGGTACTCCACAATAGATGAAATATCAAAATGGCAACCAAATTTTAAAGAATATTTTTTAGAAGGTGTTATTGAAATTGCAAAAAGGTTAAATATGGAAATGACAGAGGTACTTATCTGTGAAATATGTGGAGAACCAACAAATAAAAATATTTGTGCATTTTGTAGATTATTGAAGTTACAAATATAAATAAAAATGTTTAAAAATTATTCTATACCTTTTAGTTTTATAGCGGGTATTATTTCTTTTTTCAGTCCATGTATATTACCTCTAATTCCAATTTATTTATCATACATAACAGGTTATTCTATTGAAGAATTTAAAACAGAAAAAGAATTATCTTATTCAAAAATTATATTACCAAGTTTATGTTTTATTATTGGTTTCACAATAATTTTTGTTTTACTGGGTGCCTCATCTACTTTTTTAGGAAGTTTAATATTAAAGAAAAAAAATATTCTAAAATATATGAGATTTATAGGGGGAGCTTTAATCATTTTATTCGGTCTTCACATCCTTGGAATTTTTAAAATAAAAAAATTTAATCAGGAAAAAAAATTAAGACCAAAAAAAATTAATTCAGGATGTGCAGGTGCTTTTATTTTAGGAATTGCTCTTGCAAGTGGCTGGACTCCGTGTGTAGGTCCAATTCTTACATCTATTTTAATAATTGCTTCTATGGAAGAAACAGTAAAAAGAGGTATAATTTTATTGTTTTTTTATTCTCTTGGACTTGGAGTTCCTTTTATTGTAATATCTTTATTAACAAAAAAAATTTTCTTATTCCTTAATAAAACTCATAAATATTTTAATTTTGTAAAAATTTGTACCGCTTTATTACTAATTCTTTTAGGTGTTCTACTTGTTTTAAATAGGTTTAATTTCACCCTTTAGAAATCCTATAGTTTTTCAATCTTCCAATCTCTGGTAATTTTCCAACGAGTGGTTTTGCATATTTGATAAATTTCTCGGTTACCCAGTTAGAATCTTCATTTATAAATTCATCTGGCATACTTCTCGTTTCTCTCGCAACCAGTTGAAGAGATACAGGTTCATAATAAACTTTATACTTTTCACCTTTTTCTCTCTTTATTGCTACAGACCCGCTTTCATATTTAATGGCATATTTTACAGCAAGTTCTCCTACTTTATACGCTTCCTTTGCATCAACTTCTGAATAAACTCCAGGGAAAGACCTCTGTAAATAACCAAAAGTATCTGCCCTTACCCTGCTGATTTTTAATTCTTTTTTGACGATATCTGCAAGTAAATCTCCAAGTGCTCCTGTACCGCTCAACTGTACATTTCCATGAGCATCAACTTCTTTTGTAAATTTTGCGGCTATTGGTTCACCATTTTCATCAGAAATTCCTTCTGAAACTGCGACAAGACATCTTCCATATTTTTCATAAATCTCACCCACATCTTTCAAAAATTTCTCTATAATAAAAGGTCTTTCAGGAAGATAAATAAGATGGGGACCGTCATCTTCGTATATTCTTGCAAGAGAACTTGCTGCAGTTAAAAAACCGGCATGTCTTCCCATAATTACATCAATTTTTACTCCTGGAAGTGATTTATTATCAAGATTATCTCCCATAATAGCCATCGCAACAAATTTACCTGCTGAACCATAGCCAGGTGTGTGGTCATTTTCTTTTAAATCATTATCTATTGTCTTTGGAATATGGAAACATTTAAACTCATAACCTACTTTTTTAGCATTTTCATTTAGTATAAATGCAGTTTCAGCAGAATCATTTCCACCAATATAAAAGAAATATCTGATATTATATCTCTGCATATTTTTAAAAATCTCTTCACATTCTTCTATTGTTGGTTTTTTTCTTACACTGCCTAATGCAGCACATGGAGTCAAAGCAACTTTTTTTAAATCTGATAATTTTTCTCTTCTTAAATCTACTAAATTCCCATCAAGAATTCCCTTAATTCCATATAATGAACCATAAATTTCTTTTATTTCGCTATGTTTTTTACCTTCAATAATAGCACCTACTAAACTCTGATTTATAACTACAGTTGGTCCACCACTTTGAGCAATTAACATATTTCCCATTAATTTGCCCATATAACCTCCTTGTTTTAAGGTAAATTTAAGATGATAAAATTATACATTAAATCAAAAAAAATTGAAAGTTTTTTTTATAAATAGTAAAATGTTTTCAAATGGAAGGAAAGAGATTACTTTTATTTACTGAAATTTTACTGATAGTTGTTTTTACAACTATTTTAATCTTTACTTCTGCATATTTTGACCCACTGACGCCTTTAAAAATTCTTATTAAAAAAATATTCCCTTCCCTTGCAATAACAATATTCTTTCTTGTTTTATGTTTTAAGATAATTGAGTATTACCATTCACAAATTTTATATCAAAAAAAATTAATGGAAGATTTAAATAATTCTTTATTCAAGTTGAGTTCTGAACTGAAAATAGAAAAGATGCTTTACAATTGCCTTGAAATTTTAATTGATTTCTATAAAGGTAGTATTGGAATGTTAATTATTTTAAGTGAAAAATTAAAAAATTTTGTTTCAACTGATATAATGACAATAAACTTAAACCATATACATGAAGAAAATGAGGGTGGAAATTACTTTTATACCATTCTTTCCCCAAATATGCTATCTTCCAAAGATGAACAAAAAATTAAAGATTTGATTAAAGAATACGATTTTAATAGATGTTCTGGAATAATAACTCTCCCTATTCATAATGAAAAAGAAACAAAAGCGATTGCAATAGTTGGGATAACAAAAAAGAATAAAAAAGAACTTATCAGACATTTTGAAATGAGTAAATCGGTTATGGAAGTTTTTTTACGTCATCTAAATTTAGAACTTGAAAATGCTTTGCTTCATGAAGGAATAAATATTGCATCAATAACAGATGCACTTACAGAAGTGTATAATAGAAGATACTTTAATATGAGATTAAAAGAAGAATTTGCAAAAGGTAAAAGAGAAGGATATCCAATTTCCATAATGATATCCGACCTTGATAATTTTAAAAAATATGTTGATACTTATGGACATCCAATGGGAGACATTATTTTAAAAGAAGTTGCAAATTTACTTAAAAATTCTTTAAGAGAAACAGATATAATATGTAGATTTGGAGGAGATGAATTTGCATATTTACTCCCGTTTTCTATGAGTACAGATGCAAAGGTAGTTGCTGAAAGAATCAAAAAAAATATACAGAATTATAAATTTCTTAAAGGAATGGTTGATGATGAAGTTTATCTAACTTTAAGTATCGGAATTGCTTCTTTCCCAGAACATGGAAATTCAGAAGAAGAAATTCTATCAAAAGCAGATAATGCTCTTTTTCTTGCAAAAAGTATGGGAAAAAATAAAATAGTAATTTATGAAGAAAAAGGAGGTTAAATATGATAAAGACAACAGAAGTTGCGATGTTTCTAATATCTCTGATTTTTATAATGTTTATCCTGACTTCTTTTTTATTTGTAATAAAAAGGAAAAAAGGGATACTCGCTTTAATTATATCATTAATATATACATTTTTTGTGGGTTATTATATATACTTAATTTTCTATTTAAATCCTGTTTTAGAAAAGTTTGAAAAGTACAGTTCTCTGGAAAAAATAATAATAACTCCAGAAATTGAAAAAAAAGAGATAAAAAATAAAAATGATGTTGTTCTTGTACTTAATTTAAATGGCACTTCAGTAAAAGTTAGTATTGGTGACGAAATTGAAATAAAAAAGAATATGACTTTTACAATTAATGATGTAGAAGGAATTGATAAAAAAAATGTAAAAGTTAACTTTATTGGTTTCATAGGAAACCCAAAGGTTAACGATGGTCAGGATATGGGATATGAAATAAGTTATAAAAAAATTATGAAAAATAAAGCACTTGACCAGAAAAAAGAAAAATTTGAAATTGAAATAAAAAAAGATGATAAAAAAATTGGTTCTGTTTATATAAATTTTATAGATTAGAATGGTTTCTTATCTAAAATTAGAATTAACCGAAATTGAAAAAAGAGTAAATTTGTTATTTGAAAATTTAAAAAAGTGTAGTTTATGTGGTTGGGAATGCAACATTAATAGATACAACCGAAAATCTCATTGCAGGAGTGGAATAAATTTGAAAATTTCAAGTTACGGTTCTCATTTTGGAGAAGAAAATATCATTTCAGGGAAAAGGGGATCAGGTACCATTTTCTTTACAAACTGCTCTTTAAAATGTGTCTACTGCCAGAATTATGATATCAGTCAGTTAGAAAAAGGTTATGAAATCTCTATTGAAAAACTCTCAGATATTATGATGGAATTACAATATCAGGAATGTCATAATATAAATCTTGTTACACCAACACACTTTTTACCCCAGATTTTAAAATCTATTTTAATTTCAATAAAAAAGGGATTGAAAATTCCATTTGTTTATAATTGCGGTGGATATGAAAATGTAGAAACATTAAAAAAAATTGAAGGGATAATTGATATATATATGCCAGATGCAAAATATGGAGATAATGAAAAAGGGGAAAAATATTCAGGAATTCCGGACTACTGGGACAAATGTAAAAAAACACTTATTGAAATGAAAAGACAGGTAGGAGATATAATATTAAGTGATGAAAAGGTTGCTGTAAAAGGATTACTTATAAGGCATCTAGTTCTACCTGAAGATATATCATCAACAGAAAAAGTATTAAAATTTATAAAAACCGAACTTGGTGAAAATACATGGATCAGTTTGTTAAGTCAATATCATCCTGAATATAAGGCATATCTTTATTCCGAAATTAACAGAAGAATTACTTCTGATGAATTTAACAGAGCAATTGAAATCACACAAAAACTAGGTTTTAAAAATGTCATTTATCAAGGATATATAAGAATATGAAAAAAGGAATTATTGTAAGTTTTGAAGGAATTGATGGATGTGGAAAAACTACTCTTGTAAAAAAATTTTATGATTATCTCAAATCTCAAAATTATGATGTGATTATTTTACACGAACCAGGGGGAACTTATATTGGAGAAAAAATAAGGGAATTGCTTCTTAAAAAAAATAATAAAATAACAACTTTTTGCGAACTTTTTTTATATTTAGCAAGTAGAGCACAATTAATCGACGAAAAAATAAAGAAATATTTGATGGAAGGCAAAATTATAATTCTTGATAGATATATTGATTCCACCTATGCCTATCAGGGGTATGGACGAAGAATTCCTTTAACTTTAATAAAAAGAATACATAAATCCATTACTAGAAAAATTTTTTTACCTGATATTACTTTCTTGATTGATGAAAAACCTGAGAACTTAATTGAGATATTAAAAAAGAAAGGAAAAGATAGAATAGAAAAAGAATCCATTGATTTTCAAAAAAAAGTACGTAATGGATATCTTCAATTAGCCAGAGAAAATAAAAGAATAAAGGTAATAAAAAGAAAAAGCGAAGAAGAAACATTTTTAAAAGTTTTAGAAAAATGGGAGCGATTTTTAAATGAAAGTAGAGGAAGTAAAAAATTTGCTGTTAAAAACAAAAGAAAAAAATAAAATACACAATGCTTACATAGTTTATGGAGGAAATGATAAATTGAGGAATGAAGTTGCTTTATTTTTAAGCGGTATTTTAAACTGTTATGAAGGAAAATTCTGTAAAAAATGTGAAATGTGTAAAAAAATTGAAAACAAAACTCATCCTGATGTCAAATGGATAATCCCTGAAAAAAGTATTTTATCAATTAATGAAGTAAGAAGTGTCAAAAATGACATAATTATAAATCCTTACTCTGGAAAATATAAAATTTATATATTTAAGATTGAATATTTAAAAGAAGAAGCGACAAGTGCTTTCTTAAAAGTTATGGAAGAACCACCTGAATATGGTATCCTTATTATTTTATGTCCAAATATAAATTTTTTATTACCAACTGTAATATCAAGGTGTTTTAAAATTTATCTTAATTATGAGTTACCTGAATTAGATGAAAGAAGTATAAAAAATATGGAAGAATTTCTTGAACTTTTAAATCTTGTAAAAAATGGTAATTTCTTTAATTTTTTCAAAAAGGTGGATATAATAAATAAAAGAGATGAGAGAGAGGAAATAGAAAACTGGCTTGAAAATGTTTTAATTTTTATGAGAGATATTTTTTTATTCAACAGAAATTTTCCTGTTGAATTTTATATTAACAAAAAGTTTAAAAAAATTGAAAATTTTGAAAATGTTGATTTAAGTTTAATTGAAAAAATCTGGGAAATAAAACAAAAAATAAAGTATAATATTAATCTGAAAATTGCTATTGAAAATTCAATTTTTCAAACATATTCATTTTTAAAGTTGAGTTGCCGAAGTGGCGGAAAGGCAGACGCGCCAGGTTCAGGACCTGGTGAGGACTAACCTCGTAGGGGTTCAAATCCCCTCTTCGGCATTCACATAGGAAAATAAATCTC
>DAORXQ010000073.1 GCA_035371905.1 bacterium
TGGGGCGCTAGTATCATTAATATAATGTATATAAAGTTTAGAAGATGAAGAACCAGATATTGCCATGTGTATCATATAATAAGTTCTTGGCTCTAAATTATTTATATTTAATGGTTTTATAACCTCTGTTTCTGTTGACCCAACATCTGGATTTGTTATTGTTGTTCCTCCTAATGAACTTCCAATTATTTCAAGTTTTTCATTGATTTTATAAATATTTATAGATAGAGCAAAATCCCAATCATTTCCTTTAGATAAAAATAATCTTATTTTTGTCATATTTCCGACAAAATCACCAGTTCTAAAAACAATTCTATAAATTCCATCTTTTACCAATTGATAAGTTCCAGCAGAAGTTCCAGACCTATTATAATCAATTGTTTCTCCTATTGTCTCTTCAAAGACAAAGTTTTTATCTACAAAACCATTTAATTTTACTTTTTTCGTTTGCCCAGTTGTTCCACTCTCATCTGCTACTCCAATCAATTGTTCTCTGCTCGTTGCCGATGCCTTATAAACCTTCCCATCACTTTTATTTAGATATAAAACATCACCAGCGTTTATATTCTCCCCAAAGACAAAATCTCTGTAATTTATATTTATAGCATCAGCCCTTAAATCGTTATATTGGCTTGCTTTAATTTGGTCCCCAGGATTAACATTGCTTGAATTCATAATTTTTAATTGTTAATTTCTATTTCATAATCAATCCTCGTGTCTTGATTGATTGATTTATTATAAGAAGGAGATATAACGCTTCTGGCAAACAACCTATTACCACAAAATAACCCTAACTCCTTGTATGTTCCATCAGGCAAATCAGCATCAGTAAAAAAGAATGATAAGGAAATTTTTGAAGGAATTACCTCTTCTCCTATCGCTATTTCTACATAATTTCCAGCAGGAGATTTTAAATCATTATCATTATCAGATGGAGCAGTTCCGTCAGTTCCCATTCTTGCTTGTGTTATTTTTAAATTATAACCATCAACACCTAATAAATTTTTTATAATTAAATTTAATCCATATCCATCACTACATACAATTAGATTGTTAATCCAATCAGTTTCTTCAATTATTTTTTCATTCTCAATTTTAGTAATCTTATATCTTCCTTTAATTGTTTTTTTGTCTTTTATTTTTATCATAATTTTAATCCCAAGTTGAAAAATCCCAAGTTCCTTCGTTTGTTTCACAGTCTCCCCAATAATACGGAGGAGATGTCGGGAATATAATTGATAATGAATCTGTTATATCTAAACTATCAGAAAATCCAATAAGTGATAAAAGTTTTTCAACATCATATTTCGGTTCTTTGCTTAATTTTATCATATTTTGTAAAAGTGTCAAAATTCCAATTGTCTTTAAAGTGGCAAACTTTATTTTCCAAACTCCTTTGTCTTTTCCTATAAAAGAAAAATCAACGCTTTCAATTATAAAATCTTCATTTACTTCTAATACATCAGAGTTTATGTTTATCTTTTGTCCGCTCCTAAATCCCATAAGATTAGTGTCAAAAGAACCTTCTATTATTGGTCCAGAATACGCTTCTAATTGTGCTTTTGCGTACTCTATTGCTGCTGCTCTCGATGTTATGTTTTTGTCTTCTTTAAAATGCTCGTATATTCCGTATTTTGCTGCTGATTGATAATCTATTTTTTGAACAATAATCGGGACAAGTGGAGTTCCAGAAACGACAATCGTTTTTTCATTCATATCTTCCTTAAATCTAATATATTTTTGATTAAAGTTCCAAAAGCAATCATAATCTTCTTCTTTATCTAAATTATCCACCCCAACGCTTTTTGCTACTCCATTTACCAAAACAGAAGGAAGTGAAGAAAATTTATAAATTAAAGGAAACTGCTTTTGTCCAGATGTTCCAGTATATATTTCTTGCTTTGTATTTGTTATTTCTTCTCCTCCTCTAATAGTAATTGAGTTCCTTATTTGCGATAAATCTTTACTAATTTTTAAACTTCCTTCGATGTATCCAAAATCATCAGTGATATTATACGGAGCAACATTTTCTTCTTTTGAAAAAAAATGAATGTCTTTGTCATAATCGACAAACCAACTATAATTATATAAATCTGCTAAAAGGTCAAAACAATTTGAAACCTCTAATCTATTAAATGAAATGCTTGGGACATTCTTATCGCAATTTACATTATTTGTCGTGAATTCAGTAGCATATTTTGAAACAATATCACCAATAATATAATTTACCGATTTGTCATAATATTTTTCCAATACTAAATGCCTATCTAAATTATAACTATAATCAACGCAATTTATTTTTAAAATAGCGTCATTAAATTCTTTTTCAAGGTCTATATTTATAATAATCCCACCAAATTCCTTTACTCCGTCTATAAAAAACTCAACTTCATCGTTTTCTTCTGGAACAAAATCACCTTTTAAAATTTCAAAAGAAAAATCATCTTTTCTGCTGTTTAAGTTATCTGTCTTTGATATACTATCTAATATTACGATATCTCTTCTTTCAACTCCGTTAATTTTTAAACTAATATTCATTATAATTTTATATTTTCTTTTAACTTTTTAACTATCAAATTTCCCATCTCTTCAGCCGCTTTTTCTGATAAATAATAACCACCATTAACATTAACAACTATGCCTCCTATACCAGAATTGTTTTTCGTTGGTATAACTGCTTCCCCTTGATGAAGCATATATAATCCTGTTCGAGGAACATAATTTGTCCCCTCTTGGTATCCAATTATTTTTTCTATTGGATTTTTTAATCCCAATGCTTTATAGGCCGAAACTGATTTTTGACTTTCTTTTTCAACTTTTTCGCTTACTGATTTTCCTCCTACTGGGACATTTAATTTTGCCATCTCAGCATTTGCCTCTTTAACCATATCAGAATAAACTTGAACAACAGCATCTTTCCAATTCCCTAATATTTTATATTGTGTTTCTAAGTTTTCTTTAAATGATTTTGTTTTCTCAATTTCTTTTAAAATAAATCCTTGCTGTTCTTGTCCGAAAATTACCATTAAAGCCTCGTATTGCTGTTTAGCATCTATTATTTCTTGAAGTTTATTTGCTTTCTCTGTCAGCATTTCTACTTGTCTCATCATCGATTTTCTTTGATAATCGTATTCCAATTTCTGTAATTCATTCATTCTCATATAATCTTTGTATTCCTGTATCGAACTCTCAACATTTATTTCCATATCCTTATAGGTTTTCAAAATAGCATTCTTTTCTTCTATTTGCTTTACTAAATCTATTATCTCTTTATTATTTTTTTGCTCCATCATAAAATCTATATCTTCTATATCTCTCTCCACTCTATCTATCTCTTTTGCGCTTGCTTCATTTCTTATTTTACTTTGTCGTTCACGGACAAGCCTTTCTCTTTCTATTTCCAATTCTTTTATTTTATCTTCTTTCTTTTTAATTAACTCTTCTTTTTCTAACTCTGTTTTTGCTACTAATTCAGCAATACTTGACCTATAACTTAATTCTTCATCAAATGATTGTTTTTTGTAATCTTTATCTATTTTTTCTAAATCTTCAAAGAGCGAATTTGTTTTGTCTTGTAATTCCTTAATTGTATTTATAACTTCATTAAATTTATCCTTGCTTATTCCCATCACTCTTTCTGTCTCTGCTCCCATTTTCGTTATGTTATCAGTTGTATTGCTTATAGCACCAGATAAATCAATTTGAGAACCGCTAAATTCATCTGTTTTGTTTTTCCCAGCCTCTATTTTATTTTTATATTCTTCTATTACAACATTGTTTTCAGCAGTTTTCTGTTTTGCTCTATTAACAACACTTTCTAATCTTAAAAATTTTCCAATTGCTTCTTCAATTGAATTTATCCAATTCTTAAAATATAGAATATTTACCATTATCTCGTCTCTATATTTCACAAGCATATATATAGAGCCAGCAACTGCAGCAACTAATAACCCTATCCACCCAATAGTCGCAAGTCCAATTCCTTTTAAAGCGATAAAAGCAATCTCTAATTCTTTTATTGTTTTAGTTATAGCAATAAATGTTAATCCCAATGTTCCTATTACAGCAATAATACCTGATAAAGCCCCACCAATAATTGTTATCCATTTAACTAATTCTTTATTCTCATCAATCCATTTTGTAAGATTTTGTATAAAAGGAATAAGTGCTGAAACAATTGATTTCTCAATATCAGCAAACACTCCCCCAATTGCTTCTTTTAAATCAGATATACTGGCCTTTAAAATAGTAATTTGTCCTTCAAGTGTATTTCCGTATGCTTGGTATTGTCCTCCTGCTCTTCTTGTTAGTTCTATCATTGCTTCTTCTACCGTTGCGTTTTCTTTCAATTGAATTCCATATCTTGATAATATTCCTAAATTACCAGATAATACTTTTCCAACAATGTCAACAGCAGAAGAATAATCAATTTGCCTGTAAATAGATAAATCAGCCGCTAACATAGCCGCTTTTTGTGCTTCAGTAAAATCACCAGTAATTTGTATTAACTTTGCTAGTCCAACAGAAGCCGTTTCATCTGATATCCCCCCCATTGCTTGTAATTCGCTTCCAAACTCTCTTGTTTTTTGTTTTAATTGTTCAATTGCTTCTTGTGTTGATAGTAATCCTCCTGAAAAATTATTTAGAGTAGTAGTTGATAATCCTTCAATTATTGTATCAACTATTTTTAATTGTTTTTCACTATCAGCAAACTCTTTTGTAGTAGAGACAACAACGGCAGTAATAGACGCAAAAGCGGCTGTTCCAACAACCGCCATCTTTTTAAAAGCAGGTTCAAAATCCTTTGCTGTTTTTTGAATTCCATCAAGTTGGCTCTTAACTTCATTAATTGTTTTTTGAGCCTTATTCTCAGCATCTATTACAAATGACAATTTATAGTCAGCCATTTTTTTTCATTATTTTTTTAATATTTTCGCTATCTATCTCAAACTTATCCTTCAACATATCTAAAAACCAAGTTGGTTGTTCCATATAATCGTTATAGGTCCAATGCATCTCTTGGCATATACTAACTATCTGCATCTCTGGTGTTAATTTCCCGAGCCTGTACCATCTTCTTGCTTCAACTCGGGATTTGTAAAATTTTCCCCATTATATACTTTCTCTACTTCCCTTAGAACAAATTTATAATCTTCATTTCTCATATCCTTCAACCTATTAACAATATCCTTTTTATCTCCATCAATTGACACAACTATTATTTTAATCATATTATCAGTCATTTTCTCTGATATGTCTCCAATGCTAAATTCTCCTTCACTTCCTTTTGAAGCATTTATATTCATCTTTAAATCTAAAACTGGCTTTTGTATTTCGTTTGCCTCTCTTCCTGTAATAAAATCCTTTAATTCTACTTTATGTTTTTGAAATGGTGTTATGATTTCCATAATTTTTATGATTCTTCTTCGTTATAATAAGTTTCTATTTTATTTACCACTTCTACTCCAATTGTCTTTCCTTTGTCTTCGTTGTATTCTGCTACAAAATCTATTGTCTCGTCTGATATATCGTCTAATCCTGTTCCCTCTGTCCAATTATTTACTCTAAATTGAGGAATTGTTATTTTAATACTTTTTCCATCGCTTCCTGAAAAAGAAACCTCCATTGATTTTTTTGTCAAACTATCAAAAGCATCTAATTGATTTTTATTTTCAAAGATTAAACTGAAACTTCCTTCAACTGATAATCCTTTAACTATTATTTGCCCAACATCATTGCTTCCAGGATAGTATATCAATTCAACATTATTAGATATTGTTAAAGTAAATTCTTTAACCTTTATTTCTTGACTATCAACCTTTACTGATGCGTTTTTAAAGGTGTAGTATGTCAACGGAACAAGGTCTATTGTTCCTAATCCGCTAACAGGATATTTTGATTTAACATCTATGCTTAATTTTGCGATATCGTCAGCAAAATTTAATTCTAATTTATCGACAACAGAGTTTAAAAATCTATAATTCCCAACCTCTCTTTCTGTTTCGATCGTTGCTGTCAATGGCTGGCTTGTTTTTGTTTCCTCAATTGTATGTTTATAAAATCCACCGGTTGTGCTTTCGCTTGTTATTTTACCTAACGCTAACGCAAACCAATAAGGAGCGGTATCAGGGTCTAACGGAACTTCAATTGAACCTTCTCCCCATTTCTTGCCTTCAACAGAATCACTTCCTTCAAGATTTCTCATTCCTCTTGCTGTATTATCAGCAATAGGAGTATGTTTTTCCTGTAAAGAAAAACTTAAAAAAGGAATAGAATGAGTAGGAGATACTGCTACTCCTGGCTCTTTTTCTAATCCAATTGCTATTTTTTTAATTCTTCCTATTCTCATATTTTTTAATTTTTAATTTATAATTTTAATTTATAATAATTTGGTAATAAATATTAAATATCTACTACCAACTCGACCTTTATGTTAAATTCTAATATAATTCTTGTTGAATTGCTGTCGTATGTTTTAATTGTTTCTACTGGTACAATCCTTAAAACATTTTCAATTTCTAATCCCCTTAAAAGATTTTCTATTTCCCAGCATCTTTTTTCTGCTGTTTCTTCTGCGTTTTTTGCTCCCTTTAATTCTTCTAATTTCTCTTGGACCAATGTTATTTTATAGGTTATAATCACTCTATCTTGGTAGTTTGTCAAAACTTGGCTTTCGTTTCCTTCCCATACAATCCAGCAATAAGGATATCCTTTCGGATTTTCTGGGGGATAGGTAAAAACATCTGCTATATAATCAATTTTTTTTAATTCAGTATATATTTTATTTAAAATTGTATTTATCATTTTTTTAATAAATTCTTTTTTAATTCTCTTTCTATTTTGATATCTTTGCTGTCTCTAAAAATAGCATCTCTTAAAAATGGCCTTCCTTTCATCTTTCTTGTCCCCTCGTGAACATAGATAGAATAATCAACATTCGTGTAAATAATTCCTTGCTTTTTATCTTCATTTATTGTCGTAGTAATACTTGACCTTAATCTTCCAGTATCAACAGGGGCTAAATATTTTGCGTCTCTTTCAATTTCAAGCAATACTTTTCCTAAAACTTCTAAAATATTTTTATCTATGTTTCCCCCAATTTTTCCAATCTCATTCATTATTTTCTGTGAATCTTTTAAATTTATTTTTACCTCTAACATAATTGCCTAATTATTAACTCTAAATGCTCATCATTTAAGAAACTATATTTGCTAACTCCTTTCACCTCATAAACATCATCATCTATTATTACTTTGTCCTTTTCCATAATATCACATACTTCGCAAAACATCTGAAAATCTTTTCCATAAACTCCGTTTAAATCAGTAGAAAATGAACTCTCATAAGGAATAATTAAACAAGGAACATTGTCTAAATAATCTTGATAATACTCGGCATCGCTTTCTGATACTAATCTTTGTGTTTTTGCTTTTTTATCAAAATATCTTAACATAATTAAAAATATCTTTTATAACTTTCTAAAATTTCCTTAACTCTATTAAAATCTTGCCACTGATTATTGCTTTTATACGATACAGAATAACTTCCTATATTAACGCTCTGGATTTCCCCTTCGTGATTTAAACTTTGATAAATTATTCCTGAAACTAAAATCGTTGCTACAAAGTTAATATCACTTGGTATTTCGTTTGAATAACCCCATTCCCCATCAATTATAATATTTTGCTCTCCCCTTGGGAAAAAATTATATTTTACTATTTCTTTCGGAAGTTTGTTTTCCGGATAAAGAAAATAATTTTTTATTTCCACCCCATTAACTTTAATACTATTTACCTTTAAACAATCATCTATTATTAAAGTATTGCTTCCATCACCGCTAAACTTTCTTTCTTCTTTAATAATATCAAAATTTCTATTTGTTTCTTTGTCTATGTATTGCGACACACTATCAATCCAAATTTCAACTTGTGAATGAAAATCACTATCTATATTTATTAAAAGATAGTTTTCTATATTATTTATTGTTGTGTATTTTTTCATAATATTTCTTTTTTTTCTTCTGTTTGATAAGGACTATTTTTGTTTTTATAAGGATTGTTTTTGTTTTTATACGGGCTTTCTTTTAAAGAGTAAGGTTTTCTTCTTTTTTTATAAGGATTTTCTTTTAAGGAATAAGGAGTTTCTTTTTTATTATAGGGATTATCTTTAAAAGAATAAGGATTTTCTTTTTTGCTATAAGGATTTTTCTTAAAAGAATAAGGGGATTTTTTATTTTTATAGGGGCTATCTTTAAAGGAATAAGGATTTTTTAATATTGAAAAAACTCTTTCTAATTCTTCTTCCTTTATTATATCATATATTTCTAATTTTGCTAAAATTTTTAACAACTCTTTTTCATTTATTTCTTCTTCTAAAAATATATTACTAATAATTAAAAACTTTTCTTCTTCATTTATTTTGTCTGTTAATAATATTCTTTTAAAAATATTTACTAAATCATCTGCTTTTATCTCATCTAAAACCTTTAATTTATTTAATATACTTGCCTCTTCATCTTCTTTTATACTATCTTTTAAGAAAATAAATGATATTAT